>JADFHU010000810.1 GCA_022567055.1 Planctomycetota bacterium | reverse complement strand
GATTACTGAAGTCACTGATCTTCCGCCATACGTCGAAAATAGGCTTCAATCAGCGCAGAATACTCCGCCATCATACGGTCCTGTCCCTTCACTTCGATTTCGAGATCATGTTTCACCTGGGGGTTCAGGGCTTCAATGTTGCCGTCCAGGGCATCGCGTGCGTCGGGGAGCGAACCACCCTCTCCCTTGCGCTTGCCGCCTCCCGCCACCCGGGAGTTCTTAATCGGATTGCGACCAAACGAGTCACCGCCGAAAACAGCCACGTTCGACTGCCCGCCGGCAACGCCGCCGGCGCCTTGTCCCACACCAAACCCCGCTCCCGACCCAAATTGCATGCCGAAACTGCGGCACATCTGAGCCAAGGTGTTCCCGGGGTTCAAGGACATCGAGATCCGCAAGCGAAATTCGCAGCTCTCGCAGGCCGCGCCGCCCGCCCCGTTGCAGAATGAAATCATGGCCTCCATCTGCTCCTGGGCGGCAAGGACACGCTCGTAGCCGGGTGGCCCATGGCCTTGATTCAAGAATTGCGACCCCTGCGCCATGAGAACCGGAATCTCGCGCGTACCGATCTCCGCGGCAATCTTGCAGGCATCGGCAAAGACGCGGGGGTAGTCCGCGTGGATGGGGTCGGCATGCTCATAGAGGTCGCTCTGCAGTTGAACCAGCGCCTCCCCTATCATCGCCTCCTGTTCAGACAACTCCTTGAAACGTATCTTGGTCTCGAACGCCTCGGCCTCTATCTCCCGCAGAGATCTGGTCTGGCGGGTGAGATGTTTCTGGGCGAAGTACAACTGCTTGAAGGTCTCTATATCCCCTATCAGGTCCATCATTCTTTCGATCTCCTGATTGGCCTGTTGAATGGCAGCCCGCATCGCCTGGGTCTGATCGCCTAACTCGGCCAATGCTTTGGCCTGGGCCTGAGCGGCCCGCTGGACGTGATCGCCACGCTCAGCGGCCGAACACTGGGCCCCGGATGCCAATTGGTCGGTCCCCTCGTTCATGTGACCGGCGGCCTTGTTCATGTGCTCTGCGAATTGAGCGAGGCCCTTCTTGTAGTCGCGCTCGATGTCGAACACGGCAGGATCCTCTGATTCTGCTGCCATTTTGGCGGCCGTCTCGCGGGTGGTCTCGGCGAGGTCCGACTGCCTTCGCGCCAGTGCCTGTAGCCGCTGCTCGATGGCCTGCCGCGCCGGTGTCTCCAGGTCATCCTGCCCCTCCTGTAGGGCCCTGGTCTCCTGTTGCAACTGACGCTGGGCCTCGATGAGGCTGTCCAGTTGGCTGAGGATATGCTCGTATTTTTCACGCAAATCGGTGGCGGTCATCTCCGTCCGTTGCATCTGCGCAAATTGCTCTTCGGAGATGATATGCACCTGGAAGGCCTCCGATGCCACCGTCTGCGGGGCCGAAGGCAGCGAGTCGGTCACCGTGGCATAGTAATCAATCACATCGCCGGGACGGACGCCCAAATCCGACAGATCCAAGGTCTGAGTCACCTGCATGAAGGTCTCAGTCTCATCGGACTCATGGAGGATGCGGGCTGCGTCATCCGAATCGTTGTGACTGCAGTAGAGGCGAATCCGCCTGATCCCCAGATCGTCCTGGGCCTCGATGACAAGCGGCACTTGGGCGGTCGGAACGGCCATCGATTGCATCCCCGGACTGACGATCGCGACATAGGGCTTGCCGTCGGGCAACAGCTCTATCTGCCCTTCAAAGCGCTCACTGCTGACAAAGCCCTCGACATCGGTGACCACGATGTCAAAGGGACCCGTTGCCAGGAGGGGGATCACGGCCTGCACGCTATTCTCCGTGTGAGCCGTGGCAGGATAGGTCTCACCCCCCGCACTGACCCACCCGCTTTGCAGCGGCCGATTGGAGCGGATGGTCATCGTCACCTCTGTCCCCCGGTAGCCTTTCACGACGGCGGCCTGTTTGCTCAGGGCATGCTTCCGTTCCCGCAGCCGGGCATAGGCCGGATATCGGTAGAGCACCTCCACGGCCTCAATGCGTGGCACCTTCGACAACTCAATCTGGTAGTAGTGACTCCGGCCGCGGGCCACGCCGGCATGGTAGGTCAAGTCGGATCGGATATTCTCCACCGTCTGGAAGTAGACGCCCGGCTCATTGCTGAACATGCCCACGCGGTTGATCGCGCCTCCCTCGGGCTCTCGGACCACCAGCCAGACCTCGGCCGGCCTCTGCCCGTGGGCAGTAACGCGAATCTCCAAATCTTTGCCGTAATCCACGACGGTGCCCCCCGGCTCCACCAAGAAGGTGGTGGCACAATAGGGCGGATGGTCGCCCCAGGGCCATAGGAAACGAGGCGCTTCGGCCCAGAGCCAGGCGCCCAGAAAGAGTGCG
>JADFHU010000809.1 GCA_022567055.1 Planctomycetota bacterium | reverse complement strand
AGGACCTGGGCCATTGGTGGCCTCAAATCCTTCCGGGCGGGAAGACCCTGCTCTATACGGCGTTTTCACCTCGGCTGGATCAGTCTCGTATCGTATTGTATTCAATCGAGGCGCAAAAGCCGTTAAATGAGGCCTTGGTGTCGGGCGGACTCTTCGCTCGCTACGTTTCGACAGGACACCTCATTTTTGCGAGAGCGGACGGAATCCTGTACGCATGTCGATTTGACCTCGACCAGCTTCAAATCGTGGGTCCCGCAATTCCTGTCCTTGACGACATCTATTTGAGTTCCGGCGAGGGCTACTCCCCGCTTAGTTTCTCCAATAATGGCACGCTCGCCTACGTCCCTTCGTCCGTCGCTCGTCCACAGGTGGAGCTGGTGTGGGTGGATCGCATGGGCCGGGAAACACCGTTTTCTGAGAAAAGTGCGGCATACAATTTAGATGTGGCCATCTCCCCCGACGGGCACAAGCTGGCCGTATCGATGCAAGAGAAGACTAGCGACATATGGATTATAGACGTGAATATGCCTACAAATCGGCAGCCTGTGACACTTGGCGGAACTAATCATCACTCCCCTGCCTGGTATGCGGATAGTAAAACCCTTGTCTTCGTGAAGGACGTTCCTCCCTTCAACCTGTTCCAAAGATCGACAGTCAACCCTCAGGCACCGGATACACTCCTCTTTGAGAGTGACATCGACTGTGTCAATCCCTCGGTTTCTCCGGATGGTAACTGGATCATATATCAAACAAGCCCAGTCGGCATTTTGGCCGACATCTGGTTTTTTTCGATTGAGGATCAGAAACCAGCACCGTTCCTTCTCAACCGGAGTGGCAGTTTTGAGGGCCAGCCGGTATTCTCACCGGCCGAAACCCGACAGTGGTTCGCTTACACGACCAATCAAAGCGGAGAGTTAGAAGTTCGGGTACAGGAATTCCCTGAAGGCGAAAACCTGCCGATTTCTCAAGGAGGCGCACACGGGCCAGCCTGGGGGCCGGACGGCCGAGAGCTGTTTTTTTTAGCGGGTAAAACCATGATGGCCGCTGTATTCGATCCCGATTCCGGCAATATGATGGGAACCCCCACTCGTCTCTTCGAGTTGAGCCATGTGATACGTCCGTTGGAGGCTCCCGCTTCTGAAGTAACGGACTATGCCGTGCACCCGGATGGCAAGCGATTCCTCATACCCAGAATTCAGCCGGAGGACTTGCCCCGGGGGATCAGTATCATTCTGAACTGGTTCACCGAGCTGAACGAGAAATGTCCGCCCGTAGGAACAAATTGAGCCCATGATCAACACGACCATTGCCCACTACAAGATTACCGCCAAGATCGGTAAAGGTGGTATGGGAGAGGTGTACCGGGCCACCGACACTAAGCTCGATCGAGAAGTGGCGATTAAGGTGTTGCCGGAGTCCTTTGCCGGGGATCGGGATCGTGTCGCGCGGTTTAAGCGCGAAGCCAAGGTACTGGCAAGACTAAACCACACTAACATCGCGGTCATCCACGGCATCGAGCAATCGACCGAGATCTATGCCCTGGTCATGGAGCTGGTGGAAGGCGAAACCTTAGGCGAACGCCTCAAACGCGAACCCATGACCGTCGAAGAGGCCCTGGATTGCTGCAAGCAGATCGCCGAGGCCTTGGAGGCTGCCCACGAGAAGGGCATCATTCATAGAGACCTGAAACCAGAGAACATCAAGATTACCTCTGACGGTCACGTCAAAGTCCTGGACTTCGGTCTGGCCAAGGTAGTGGTCGATCCAAGCGATTCAGACAAGCAGGCCGAATCCCCCACGATCACGCACATGACGACCGTCCCCGGCGAACTGCTGGGCACGGCCCCCTATATGAGTCCGGAGCAGGCCCGAGCCAAGCCGGTCGACAAGCGAAGTGACATCTGGTCCTTCGGCTGCGTGTTGTTTGAATGCCTGACCGGCAAGCGGATGTTTGGCGGTGAGGACGTTACCGAGACGCTGGCGAGCATCATCAAGGGGGAACCCGAATGGACCTTATTGCCAGAGGACACCCCACCTACGATACACCTGCTCCTGCGAAAGTGTCTGAACAAGGATCGCAAGCGGAGATTGCAATACATCGCGGATGCCCGCGTTGACCTGGAACAGGCCCTTGGCGATCCGACCAGTTCGATTATCAGGCTCTCTGATCGGGTACTCCAAGAAACTGCGAAACCGACTGGTAGTCGACGGATGCTTGCGATTGGGGCGATGCTGGGAGCTCTTGTTGCAGGAGTCCTGACTTGGTCACTTAAACCCGACCCGCCTTCCCAGCCGTCACCCATCCGCCGCCTGAATGTGGACCTCGGCCTGGAAGGCAATCTGTATCTTAACATAGGAACCGC
>JADFHU010000808.1 GCA_022567055.1 Planctomycetota bacterium | reverse complement strand
GCGTAGACCAGGAAGAGAGGCCTTTTGAAGACACCGTGGTGAAGATCTACCGCTGCTCCAAGGTGGTCAAAGGGGGTCGTCGATTTAGCTTCGCGGCACTTGTCGTTGTGGGTGATCGCTCGGGTTCTGTTGGATTTGGCTACGGCAAGGCAAAAGAAGTCCCGATGGCAGTCGAGAAGGGGGTCAAGGACGCGAAGAAGTCGCAGCGGCGAATTGCCCTGAAAGAAAATACGCTTCCGCATCAAGTCGTTGGCCGGTACCGCGCCACGAAGATTGTCATGGTGCCAGCCAGCCCCGGAACGGGCGTCATTGCCGGATCGAGCGCGCGTGCGGTGCTTGAGTATGCGGGCGTACATGATGTCCTCACCAAGATTTACGGCAGCACAAGCGCCAAGAATGTGGTCAAGGCCACCCTGGACGGGCTCCGGAAGCTACGTAGCAAGGAAATGATTGAAGAACTCCGCGGTGTCACTATTGGCTAGTCGTGAGTTGTCACCATTGTAGGTAATCTCAATGCTAAACCATGAAATAACAGCAATTGCCGGAAAACATAAGGCGCGCAAACGCGTGGGAAGAGGACGCGGCACCGGCCATGGAAAGACCTGTGGCCGCGGACACAAGGGCGCCAATAGTCGGGCCGGTGCAACGCGATTGTCCCTGTCTGAGGGCGGCCAGATGCCTCTGTTTCGACGCCTTCCCAAAAGGGGGTTCAGCAACTTCAACTTCGCCGACCGTTACGAAATCGTTAATGTATGCCAATTGGAGCGATTCGAGGAAGGGGCGGAAGTCGGCGTGGATCAGCTCGTCGCCGCCGGTTTGGTGGACAAGGCCAAGAGTAAGGTGAAAGTGCTCGGCAACGGGGCTCTGACCAAAAAGCTTAAGGTGAGCGCCCATAAGTTCAGTCGGTCGGCTCAGGAGAAAATCTCCAGCTGCGGTGGCTCCGTGAGCATTGTGGGAGCGAACTAGTGGAACGTCAAGGAATTCCAGAGTGCCCATCGACGATAGGATCGGAAAACTAGCGGGTCAGGAAACAGAGATATGCTCAGTGCTGCAATAAACGTATTTAAGATCAAGGACTTACGGAACAAGATCCTCTTTACCGTTGGCCTCTTGATTATCTACCGCATTGGTTTTCATATTCCCAATCCTTGCTTCGACCAGGCCGCGATAGCAGAAGCAACTGAGTCCCAAGACACGGATAGCCCTCTCGGACGTGCCGCAGCGTATATGCAGATCTTCACCGGTGGCAGCCTCGACAAGAGCAGTCTATTCGGCCTGGGCATCATGCCCTACATCACCGGGTCCATCATCCTCATGCTGCTGGGGGAAGTCATGCCGGCGCTGAAGAAACTGCGCCAAGAAGGGCAGGCGGGCCACAAGAAGATCCAGGAGTACACCCGATATCTGACGGTGGTCATCTGCGTCTTTCAGGCGATGATGTACATGAAACTGTTGGGGGCCTATATCTATCCGGGCATGGAGGTTCAGGGAAGGATCATGGGCGTGTTGGCCATGACGGCCGGCACCGTGTTCCTGATGTGGTTGGGCGAGCAGATTGACGAGTATGGGATTGGCAATGGGATCAGCCTGATCATCATGGCGGGCATCGTCTCCAGCATGCCTTGGGCGGTCATGCAGTTGGCGAGCGATCTCAAATCAGATCCCCAGGCCGCAGCCGTCGTCATCTTCTTGCTGCTTGCCTTCGTCTCGGTGGTTGCTGGCGCCATCTTAATCACCCAGGGACAAAGACGGATTCCCATTCAGCAGGGCAAGGTGATGCGGGGTCGTCGCATGTATGGGGGACAGAGACATTACTTGCCGTTGCGAGTGAATCATGGCGGTGTCATGCCGATCATTTTCGCCTCCAGTTTCATGATGTTTCCTCCGATCGTCATCGACCAAATAGCAAAAATCTTCCCGGAATCCACTATCCTCATGGCCATCAACGCGGCAATGCGTCACGATGCATTTACCTACAACCTGCTTTACATGGTCTTGATTTTTCTGTTCGCCTATTTCTGGGTTACTGTGCAGTTCCAACCACGGGAGATGGCCAAGAATCTGCGAGATTCGGGCAGTTTCATTCCTGGGCTTCGTCCTGGAAAGCGTACGGCGGACTACCTGGAGCGGGTCATGGCTCGGATCACCTATGTCGGGGCCGCGTTTCTCGCCTTGGTGGCGGTCATTCCCACGATTATCTCGGGGGCCATGAATATTCCCTTTATGACCGCAAGCTTTTATGGCGGGACTGGATTACTGATCGGTGTCTCCGTAGTTCTCGACCTCGTGCAAAAGATCGATAGTCATTTGGTGATGCGGAACTATGCCAGCCTGTTGGACGAAGAAAAGGACCGATAAGTGTTTCT
>JADFHU010000807.1 GCA_022567055.1 Planctomycetota bacterium | reverse complement strand
CACCTGGCAAGGAAGCGTCTGGAGCTTTTCCACAGCCGATCGCATCGTGGTCGATGACATGGAGTCTTATGAAGACAAGGAGTTCTGAGAGATCTGGGCCACCTGGGTGGATGGTTTTGAGGATCCTGCCAACGGCTCCCTGGTGGGTGGCGCAGCAGGTCTTCCCGAGACCTCGATCACACACGGAGGCAAACAGTCCTTACCGTTCGACTACGACAATACCGGGGCCGGTCTGTCGGAGGCGACCCGCACCTTTGACCCGGCGCAAGACTGGACCATCGGTTCGCCCACGACCCTGGCCGTGCACTTCTACGGCGCTCTGGGCAACAGCGGCGGCGGGCAGGTCTATGTGAAGATCAACAACGTCAAGGTGACCTACGACGCCAACCCGGCAGCCATCTCCAGTCCCCTCTGGACCCAGTGGAATATCGATCTGAGTGGCGTGGGAATGGTGAACAGCCTGACGATCGGCGTCGAGGGAGCCGGGGCTCAGGGCGTCCTCTATGTGGATGACATGATTCTCTATCGGCAGGCGCCGGCGCCCGTGGTCGCCCAGGACCCCGGCACCGACAATCTGGTGGCTTACTATGCCCTGGACAACAATGCCCAGGATGGATCCGGCAATGGTCATAACGGCACGCTCGAAGGGTCGCCGGTCTGGGTCAGTCCCGGCTGGGACGGCACCGGCGCGTGCATGCAATTCGGCCCGCAAGACGCCCGTATCACCGTGGAGTCCTTCGATGTGACAGGCAGCGGCATCACCCTGGCGGCCTGGATCAATCCCAGCCTCTTCACGAACGACGCCCGCATCATGTCCAAATCTCAAGGCGGTGGGACGGCCGATCATTACTGGGCGATGGTGTTGAGCGGTGGCGGTGAGGACAACCTGCAGTTTCGTCTCAGGACAGACGTCGGTGCCACCACCTCGCATACCTCCTCCGGCAGTCCCTTACAGACGGACGAGTGGACACATATCGCGGTCACCTGGGATGCCGCCGATCCCACCATGCGTCTGTTTAAGAACAGCCAGGAGATAAGCAGCGTCAGTAAGGCCGGTACCGCCGTCGGCACCGGTGCCGGCGTGAAGATAGGCATCGGCAACCAGTCGATAAGTGCCCTCGCGGCGGGTCCGGGTAATGAAATCCGGCCCTTCGAAGGTCTGGTCGATGAAGTGCGTGTCTACAGTCGAGGCTTGTCTGTAGCAGAACTGATTCACGTGGCGTTTGGAGTTGTGCAAAAATAAATCATTGGTTTTACGCTCAGATTTGCGTCAGACTCGTTCGTGACCGATTGAGCGAAACCGGAAGCGTAGCTGTTCGGAGCCTGTCCCGAGCGAAGCCGAGGGATCTGGATTCGCGCTTGAGGAACGGACGAAGATGGCGTGAAGATGAGATGGAAAACCGGTGAGTTATTTTTGCACGACGACTTTGGTCAATAGGAGTCAATGATAAGGGATCGGCAAGAAATAAATTGGACAATTTGAGGTCCAAGTGTGCCCCATATTGGGTCGCGCCGATTGAGCGAAACCACAGGCGTAGCCGTACTACGTCGCGGATTTTGCGATTGAGAAGCGATCCAAGATGGGGTGCAATTGGGCATTCAAAAGTCCAAGTTATTTCTTGCCGGTCCCTAAGGAGATGCATCATGTCCAGACCAAGAGGGTTTACCCTGATTGAGTTGTTGGTGGTCATCGCGATCATCGCGGTGTTGATGGCGGTATTGATGCCGTCCCTGCAGGCGGCCAAGCAGCTGGCGTCTAGCTCGGCCTGTCTGGCCAACGAGAAGACCCTGCTGACCGCCTGGATCATGTACGCCGATGATAACAACGGCTCGCTGGTCAGCAACAGGGCCTGCTACGATGCCCCCGGCGATGAAGCGCCTTGGGTTCATCGGCCCAAGAATGGCAACGGCAACAGTTTTGCCGATCATCCGGCACCTCCGACCATCACGGAAGAAGATCGCTTTCGCGGGATACGGGCCGGGTCCTTGTGGCCCTACATCACGGAGCTAGGGGCCTATCACTGTCCGGGTGACAACCGCCAAAGTACACAGACGTCTCCGCGTGATTGCTATCGCAGCTATGACATTAGCTATGCCTTTGGCTGGGACCCGATCAGCCAATACGCAGGTCAAGCCTACAAAAAAATGCAAGATGTCAAGCAGGCGGCTCTGTATTACGTTTTTGTCGAGGAAGAGCACAACGGCAGCAACTACGGAGCGAATGAAGGGGGATGGCACCTGCTTGGTCGCAACCCTCTGGAACCAGCCGCCTGGGCCTTCTACGATCCCCTGGCCTCCTACCATGTGAAATCCAGCACCTTCGGATTTGCCGACGGGCACGCGGGCCGACGCAAGTGGTTGGACAAGCGA
>JADFHU010000806.1 GCA_022567055.1 Planctomycetota bacterium | reverse complement strand
TCCGCGGCACACGCGTCGACGAAGCGGTCTTGGTGGGAGCCGGGCCTCGAGCCACCCAGGCCCTCTTGCTCTCGGCGCGTGCCTTGGCGGCGATGGATGGACGAGATTTCTTGACGCCCGATGACATCAAGACTATGGCCCGACCGGTGCTCGAACATCGACTGGTGCTACGTCCCGAATTTGAGATCGAGGGATTGACGGTGGCCGAGCTCGTCGATCGCATGGTTCAAACCGTCGCCGTCCCCCGCTAAACGCCATGATCGTTCCTTCCAACAAATGTGTGCTCTATGCCGTCCTGCTCCTGCCGGCAGCGCTGCTCGCCGGCCACTCCGCCACGGCGGGCCTGATGGCCTTGGTGCTCTACGGGATGCTCTGCCTGCTGGCCGCCGGTGACGCGTGGTATTCCCTCAGCAGGGGCGAAGCCATCTCAGTGCAAGGTCCTGAACTGGTTCGGCTCCCAGTCAACGCCTCCGGCCGAATCGAATTGACTGTGAGCCATCCCGCAGGATCAAAGGATCAAATCGAAGTGACCTTGGGGCTGCCGGAGTCTATCGAGACGGACCAAGCATGGCGTGAGGTGAGGCTGTCCGGTGAGGGTGAGGCGAGTCGCATCGACTGGCCGATCACGCCGCGGCGACGAGGGGGCTACCCGGTGACGGAATGTCACCTGAACCGCCCCTCGCGGCTGGGCCTATGGCGCGTCCGCCAAGTGCAGCGCTTGACGACTGAGATTCGCGTCACTCCCGATCTGTCTCAGGACAGGCGTATCCTGGCCAATTGGTTTCTTCACCGAGGCCGGGGCGGCATCCATGTCCGAAAACAGGTGGGGAAGGGACGCGAGTTTGAAAAGCTGCGCGACTACATTCCGGGTGACTGTTTCGAAGACATCCACTGGAAGGCGACGGCCAAGCGGGGCGTGCCCATCACCAAGGAATTCCAAATCGAGCGTACCCAGGAGATCTATCTCGCCATCGATGCGTCACGACTCAGCGGCCAGACCCTACGACGCGCGGAGGCTGACACGCCCTATGCCCCCAACAGCCTGGAACGCTATATCACCGCAGCGACCCTATTCGGTCTCGTCGCGGAGCGTCAGGGCGATCTCTTCGGACTCATGGCCTTCAGTGACCGGGTCGAGACCTTCGTGAGGGCGCGCGGCGGACGCGCCCACCTGCAGTCTTGCCAACAGGCCCTCCTCGATCTGTCACCGCGTCAGGTGATGCCAGATTACGGCGAGGTCTTCTCCTTTATTCGCGCTCGGCTGCGTCGACGGGCCTTGGTCATTTTCCTCACGGACCTGCGCGATCCGGCCCAGGCAGACGAGTTTAAGGGGGGCGTCCGTTTGATCGCCCACCATCACCTGGTCTTGGCGACGATGCTCGAGCCCGAGGGTGCCAGGCCCCTCTTCTCTGGCGACCCGCCGGAGGACCTAGGAGACATCTATGCTGACCTGGGGGGGCACCTGCAGTGGCAGGCCCTGCAGAAATTGCAGCGTACGCTAAAACGAGCACGGGTTTCTTTTCAGCTAATCCCCCAGGAGCGTCTGATGGTCCGACTGATCGACGACTACCTCAGTGTGAAACGGAGGCAGGTCCTGTGATCATCGATCTCGGACAATTTATCCGCCAAGGCCAAGTACGCTGGCGCGAGTTGGAGACCTTCCTGGATCGCTTCGATGCGGAACCTCAGCTGCGATTGTCGCTGGAAGAGGTCAAACGGTTCCATTATCTCTATGAGCGGACCAGCGCGGATCTGGTCAGAATCGGCACCTTCTCCGCAGATGCCGAGACCGGACATCATCTCGAAGTACTCGTCGCCCGCGCCTACGGTCAGATTCATGACAACCGTCGCGACCGACGGGGCTCACTCTCGGCCAAATGGTTCTTCACCGCCTTTCCCCGGGCGGTGCGCAAGCACACCTTGGCCCTCTGCCTTTCATTGGCCCTCTGCTTTGCGGGCATGGCCTTCGGCGGCATCGCCCTGCTGGTCGACCTGGACGCCAAAGCAGTCATCATGCCCTGGCCCCACCTCTTGGGGGATCCCTCCGATCGCGTGGCGAAAGAAGAGTCCTCGACTCGGCGCCTGGCCAGTGAAAAGACGGCCTTCTCGACCATGCTAATGACCCACAACACCAAGGTCTCCATCTTCGCCCTAGCGGGGGGCATGTCCTTTGGGGTGGTGACGGCCGTACTCGATTTTTACAACGGGGTCATCCTGGGCGCAGTCTGCGTCGACTACATCCGAGCGGGAGAATCGGTCTTTTTGGCCGGATGGCTCCTGCCCCACGGCAGCATCGAAATCCCCGCGATTCTCATCGCCGTCCAGGCGGGCTTTGTGTTGGGCTTCGCCATGATCGGCACTCCGCGCGGCCG
>JADFHU010000167.1 GCA_022567055.1 Planctomycetota bacterium | reverse complement strand
CGACCTGCCGGCGGAGGATCGGTCTCTTCTGCGTAAGGCCGGCCGGCATCCTCACAGGAAGCAACAGGCACCCATGTTCCTGGTCACCTCGTCTGGGCGGCGAGCGGGTCTTCCCGACGCCTCTGAGTTGGATCTGCTGCGGCGGGTGCTGCGGGCCGTTGTGGATGCCGACGACAGGAGAGCATTGCATCCCGCGGAACTCACGGACGAGCAGGGGATCTGCGTCCTGGAACTCGGGGGTGATCCCGCGGCCCCGGGCGTAACGGTGACACGCGAGCAGTGGGATCTGTCTGAAAGCGCCGAGGCGATTCCCTTTCCGTCCTTCCGGCCGGATCTCGGCGATGTGGCCCACTTGCCGCGCCTGGACGCGACCTGGTTGATCGGCATGCCGCCCCTTCCCGTGGGCATTCAGGGCGATGATCGAACCCTAAACCTCCTTCTGGTAGTGGATGACGCTAGCGAGTTGGTGATACAAGGCCAACCGATCATGGCGGGTGAACTTGCCGAGGCCATGGAGATCCTGACCGCGACCTTTCACGGTCAGGGGATGGGAGGGCGCAAGGGCCTACCTGGAAGAGTAGTCTTCGCCAGCCGAAGGCTCCATGACGCCCTAGCGCCGGTTCTGGAACAGGCCGGTGTCAAGTGCGAGTACAGGGCGACGCTCCCCAAGCTGCAGGGGGTCTTGGAGAGCTTTGTCGCCCATCTTGGGCCGGGAACGAGTCGGCCCAGGCGACGGGGCGAGGCACCGCGGGCCCGACGGACCGAAGTGCCCGCACCGGGTGACTTGGTGGGGTGGAAGGCGGCGGACGGGCGCTTGAACGAGCGCATGTCAGAGCACCTCGTGCCCGGCGGTCGGGACAGGTTCAACTCCACGCGGGCGGTGAAGCGCTACTTCGGTGAGGACGACCTGGGCCACTATCTGTCCGAACACAGGCAGCGGATGGTCGCCGAAGCCTACCTGGCCTGGATCATCCTCGACTATCGCCCGACCCGGGCGAGCAAGACCCTGGCCGAGCAAATGCTGAAGCAGGGCCTAGCGGAAGCGGAAGCCATGCTGCTCCGCGCCTATCCCGCGGGACGCTTTCGCTTCATCGAGCCCGCCGGTCCTCCTCTGGGGCCGATGATGGGATCGGAGGCCACGGCCTTCCTCCAGGACTGTGACATGGCATTCACCCCTGAGGGCATTCGGCAGGACGTCCACAAGTTCGGTTGGCTCTGGTCCTGGATGGAACAATGGCAGTCGAAGCAGTCTACGCGTAGCCTGTGCAACACCGACGGCGAAGCGTTCGTATGGCACACCGCCTCTTTCTCCGTGGCGGACCCGCAGGCCACCAAAGAGATCCTTCTTGGGAGAGACGACATCGATTATGACGACCCGCAGGACGAGTTTGTCTGGTCCAAGGAGACGGGACCGGACAACAAGATGATCGGCGATACGGTGACGCTGGGCCGGATCGAATTCGTGGCCGATGAATTGGTGCTGACCGTGAACTCGGCCCGGCGCCTGGCGACGGCCCGGGCCTGGCTGGAGGTGCTGCCGGGCGTGACCTTCCTTGACGTCCAGACTCGTGCCTGGGACGAGGCCGAAGAGGATCGGCCCCTGGACGAACGTATCGCGGGGCTGGAGCCCGTCGAGATTACCCCGGATATGAAGGTGGCCATCCAGGCCATGATGGACAAGAGGTACATGGAATGGATCAACGCCTCCCTGCCGACCCTCGATCATCAGACACCCCGCCAGGCCTGCCGCACCGAGGCCGGTCGGCAACGGGTCGCCACCCTGATCCGGACCATTCCGGACCCGACGGGCCCTGCGCCGGTGCGTGTCCCGCGTGAGGTCATGCTCCGCGAACTGGGCCTACCGGTAGGCGCTACGGCCGTCTCGGCTCCCGGTCCGGGTCGTGCCGAGGCTATAGACATTCAAGCCATCGGCCCCAAGAACAAGGTCGGGCGCAACGCACCCTGTCCCTGCGGCAGCGGGAGAAAGTATAAGAAGTGCTGCGGAGGGGCGGCAATCAGTCATCCGTAAACAGTAATCGGTAGTCGGTAGTCGGTGATCCGTGATCTGTGATCCGCATGACGCGGTGACGCTTGGGATCGAACAGTGAGTCGGGCTTTTTTAAGGAGAGTCCAATGGGCAAGCAAGCGGAAACCGCACGGGTGACATTCTCTGAAATCGAAGAGGCGTTCTTTTTTGTCAATTCAGCCGAGATGGGCATGCACTCCGCGGTCCTTCACAGACCCACCGGCCAGGTGTATTTTTCTTCAGAGATGGGGGATATGGACGAGATCAGCGCGGCGGATCTCGATTGGGATGTCTGTATCGACATCCCGCACAAGAACGAATTGGACCTGGGACGAGACCTCGTCTTTGAGTTTGTTGCGGAGCATCTGCCCGACGACTGCGAGCGGGTGGACCGGATCTTCCGGCGGCGCGGCGCCTATGGCAGGTTCAAGGATTTATTAGACGCGAAGGGACTCATGCAGAGATGGTATGACTTCGAGAATCAGCGTGAAGAACAGGCACTGCGGCGCTGGTGTGAGGAGAATCAGATCGTGCTGGCCGGTTGAGCGATTGTCCAGACCCTAACGCATATGCTGATACTTATGCAACGTTGAATCTAGCCTCGTTCTCGGTGGCCCAATCGGCTGAGTTCACTCGTTTCGATCTTGATCGAGTAATGCACGCTGGACTCTCCCTTGCCCCGAAATGAACCGATCACCGGCGCCGTGTTCTCGGGCGCGGCGCTTGCCGATAGGACGACATGATCGTCCGCCACGGCGAGTCCCTGGGCGGCATCGTAGCCACGCCAGCCGAGGCCGGGCAGAAAGACTTCCGCCCAGGCGTGCAGATCAGGATGCGTTTGATCGTCACCCAGCCGCTGGTAGCCGCTGATGAAGCGGGCGGGAATGCCGACACTGCGACTGGCTTCGATAAACAGCAAGGCCAGGTCACGGCAGGCGCCGCGACCGGTCTCCAGCGTGGTGACGGCCGGTTGGATGCCGGGCTCCATGCGGCGGACACGGGTGATGCGTGTATACAGATCGGCGCACAGACCGCTGAGGAAGGCCAGGGTATCACCACCCGCCCCGTCCATCAGTGTCCGGACCCAGGTCTCAGTCAAGGGGTGGTATACGGTGCTTAGATAGGGTGATAAGCGGGTTTGAAGGTCCCGACTCAGGACCAGCGGCAGTCGATCCGTAGCGTCGGTGAGCAGTCCCGCAAAGGGATTGCGGGCCAATGTTTCGATCTCCAGCTCGGCGCGAAGCGCCAGTTGGGTGTGGAGGCCTTCGAACCAGATCTGGGCAAAAGTGTTGTTCTCCGCGTCCAGGCCATCGACCCGTCCGACCGGGGCTGGGTCGATGTCCAGATTGAATCGATGCAGGACTTGTGTGGGATCGATCCTGGGAGTGAGACGGACCACGTGGGGTTCTAGAAAAACGGGTGCGGAGTATTGATAGCAGGTTTGATGTTGTATGAAGAAGCGCATGACGCATTACTCCGACCGGAAACGCCCCTTGCCTTTGATCTTCTGCAGCTTGGAGGCGACGTTATCGATCCATTCGCTGGGGAGTTCGTACACAGACTGACGCAGCCGTTCCTGCCACCAGGTTGAAATCTCCTCCAACTCTGCCTGTTCATAGCGGTGTTCCACCAGTTCGTGAGACTCGTTGAGGTAGAGCACTACGTCAATGGGAAAATCGACATCCGAGGCACTGATCCGGGTGGAGTCAAAGGCCAGGCACCCGACCTTCAGGGCAAAGCGCAGGGAGTCTTCATACTTCAGGACGCGATCCAAGACCGGCTTGCCATACCCCCGCTCGCCGATGATGTGGTAGGGGGTGCCCGGCGGGACCTGTACCCAGTTGCCTTCCGGATAGATCAAATAGAGTTGATGACCCGCATCTGCTTTCAGACGCCCGCCGATCAGGGCATGGATGTCAAAGTGAAGGCCACTGGTATCCAGTGCCAGTTTGTCTTCGATGGACACCTGGCGGATCTTGGCGGCGTAGGCATTGACGATCTTGTGGAGCTTGGTATAGGCGCCCGGATCATGGGCATCCAAATGGTCTTCGAAGTAGGTCAGCGACTTGTCCCGCAGGGAACGCAGTCCCGAGGTCATGAGAAAGAACTCGCCCGTGGGAATACGGCAGGTGCTGACCTTTCGAGCCGTGATCATTTCACTGCCCGAGGTAATGCGGGTGTCCGCAATCCCGACGAGTCCCTCTTTCACGGTGACACCCAGACAAAAAGTCATAGAGAAAGCTCCCTTGTTGTGTCTGCGTATCGCTCTCGACCGTACCGACGAGGCCCAAAAACAGACGATGTTAACGATGTTAGTTTTATCGTCGATTGAGGAGGATATCGCCAGACGAAACGCACGCTGTTCGATGCAGGGTCGAGTTTTCTGACAGGGTCTGGTTCTCCTGGCAATCCGGACCGTCAAACGACTCTCTGGCCCATGCCGCTGGCAGATGATTATCGGTCCCAGACGCAGGACGCTTTCTCCATTTTTTCCACCCCACTGTCTTTTTGGCCTGCTAAGAACCACTCTTGCACTGGGGTTCTAATGAACGCTTAGGTGCCCCTTCTGGTTAGACGACAATCAGTCTATCCCCCCCCCGGCCGGGTCGCTTCAGAAGTAACGCCAAGGGATCGGCAAGACAGGTGTGCTGATGAAATTGGATTGCTACGAAACGGGCAGATACTACGACGAGATGTTTGCCCAGGATAGCCAGCCGCGTGTGGATTCGCAGCATGTGGCCGGCATCATTTCTGGATTGTCCTTCACGGACCTGCAGCAGCGGCAGCGGGCTGCGGAGCGGGCCCTGTTCGACACCGGTATTACCTTCAATGTCTCCGGTGGCCAGGAGGGCATCGAGCGCATCATCCCCTTTGATATCATCCCCCGCATCATCAGTGCCGAGGACTGGCAAGGGATCGAGCGGGGACTCAAACAGCGGGCCATGGCGCTGAACCACTTTGTGCAGGACGTGTACAACGAACAACAGATCGTGCGGGACGGGATATTTCCAGCGGAGGTCCTGGCCACGTCGAAAGGATTTCTCGAGGCGTGCGTGGGCTTGACACCACCCAAGGGTATCTGGTGTCATGTCACGGGCAGCGACGTGGTCCGCGATGAGCAGGGGCAGTTCTATGTGCTGGAGGACAACCTACGCGTCCCTTCGGGCGTCTCCTATGTCCTCTCCAGTCGCGACCTGATGAAACGTACCTTTCCCGAGGTCTTTAGCCGTGGCGTGGTGCGCCCGGTGGATGACTATCCGGGCCGCCTGTTGGAGGTCTTGCAGTACATTGCACCAGCGCCCACCGGAGAGAGACCGGTGGTCGGTGTCTGGACCCCGGGAAACTGCAACTCAGCCTATTACGAACATTCCTTCCTGGCCCAGCAGATGGGCGTCGAACTGGTGGAAGGTCGCGACTTGGTAATCAGCCACGGTGACGTGTGCATGCGAACCACGGCAGGGTTGCAGCGTATCGACGTACTCTACCGCAGACTCAATGACGCGTATATCGACCCGCAGGCATTTCTACCGGATTCGCGCTTGGGGGTGCCGGGATTGATGGAGGCCTATAGAGAAGGCCGCATCGGCCTGGCCAACGCGCCGGGGACGGGTGTGGCGGACGACAAGGTGGTCTATGCGTACGTACCGGACATGATCCGGTACTACCTTGCCGAGGATCCCATCCTAGCCAATGTCCCGACCTATCTGTGTTACAAGAAAAAGGATTTGCAGTATGCCCTGGAGCATCTGGAGCATCTGGTCGTCAAACCGGCCCATGAGTCGGGGGGCTACGGCATGTTGGTCGGCCCGTCTGCGACTCGCCAAGAGCGTGCCGAGTTTCGAGAGCGCTTGCGCGCAGACCCGCGTAATTATGTGGCACAACCGACCCTCTCCCTGTCCCGCGTGCCGGTACTGGTTGAAGATCGACTGGAGGGCAGGCACGTGGACCTGCGACCGTTTGTGCTCTTGGGAGAAGACGTCTATGTGATGCCCGGCGGATTAACCCGGGTCGCCTTGAAGAAGGATTCACTGGTCGTCAATTCCTCCCAGGGCGGTGGCAGTAAGGACACCTGGGTGCTCACCGGCGACAGAGAGGTCGAAGCATGCTAAGTCGCGTGGCCAACAACATCTACTGGATGGGGCGATACCTCGCACGAGCCGCGAGTATCAGCCGATTCATTGAAGTCAACTTCCAATTGATGCTGGACCAGCCCGCCGCTGAAGCCGAGCAATGGGAACCCTTGGTCCGAGTGACGGGTGATTACCGACTCTTTGTGGACCGTTATGGCAGCGCCTCGCGTCAAAACGTGATGAGCTTCCTCACCTTTGACAAGGACTATGGCAATTCCGTGCTGACCAGTCTGGCCCGAGCCCGGGAGAATGCCCGCACGGTGCGCGAGCACCTGCCTTCCGATCTTTGGGAAGCGGTCAACACCGTCTATCACACGGTCAGAGACGCCGGCCGGACGGGAATGGGTGCGGGTCAGGATAGCTGTGCCCTGTTCCGGGAGATCCAGTCTTCCGGTCAACTGATTCGTGGCATCGTCGAAGGACTCATGGCCCGCGGCGACGGATATCATTTTTTTCAGGCAGGTTGTCATCTGGAACAGGCGGACAAGACCTCGCGCCTATTGGACGTCAAATACTTTCTCCTCTTGCCCGACGTTGGGAGTGTGGGGACGCCTCTGGACCTGATTCAGTGGGGCGCGCTTTTGCGCTCGTTCGGCGCTTTGGAGATTTATCGTCGTCAGCACGGCAGTATCACACCCTTTAATGTAGCGACATTTCTCATACTGGACCGTTGTTTTCCCCGGTCAATCCTGTACTGCCTGCAACGGACCGACAGGGCCCTGCGGATTATTTCAGGGACGGACCTGAGCAATCATCACAACCGGGCCGGGGAGGTGCTGAGTCAGGTGTGTGCCGAGCTATGCGACCACTCTATGGCCGAGATCTTTCAGCGTGGCCTGCATGAATTCATCGAAGACTTGCAGGGACGTCTCAATGAGATCGACAGCGCTGTCTATGTCACGTACTTTGACATACAGCATGCATCTGAGCCTCAAGAGATCAAGCCGGATGTCTTCGAACAAGAACATTTCCTGGAAGACATCTTGGTGCCAAGTCTGTGACCTGTGGGGTAGTGGGTCGGTGGGTCTGTGGGTCCTTGGGTCAGTGGGTCTGTGATCTGTGATCCGTGATCTGCGATCTGTGATCGGTCCGGACCCGAGACTGATTCCTTGGGCACCGACTACCGCAAGAACCGGGTGGTCGCGCCGCTCAGGCTCACCTAGACTACGGGTATGATGGACTATCTAAGAATCGCCCGCATCATTCGTTATCTAGACAAGCACCACACCGATCAACCGGACCTGGCGACGCTGGCCCAAGAGATCGGCCTCAGTCCATTTTATTTTCATCGGCTGTTCTCTCGGTGGGCAGGCATCACCCCGAAGGACTTTCTCCAGTGCCTGACCCTGGCACACGCCCAGGCGCTGTTGCGTCGCGGCGACAGTGTGATGCATGCGGCTTGGGATGCCGGGCTTTCGGGATCCGGGCGCCTGCACGATCTCTGCGTCAATCTCGAAGCCGCCTCACCGGGGGAAATGAAGGCGAAAGGTCGCGGCTGGACGATTGACGCCGGTTTCGCGGAGAGTCCCTTCGGTCTCTGTCTGGTGGGGGAGGGACCCCGTGGTATATGTCACCTCTCCTTTGTCGAGTCCAAGAGTCGAGAAACAGGAGAAGCGGCCATTCAGCACCAGTGGCCTCGGGCATGCATTGCCTGGGACGACGTCGCTGCCGTCCGTCGGATGACACCGCTCTTCCAGGGAGCCGTGAACGCCGGGTCCCGACCGGCCCTGCGAGCATTCGTCAACGGTACGGCTTTTCAGGTGCGGGTTTGGCGTGCCTTGCTTATTGTCCCCGAGGGCAGTCTGATCAGTTATGGTCGGTTGGCCCAGGCGATCGGGATGCCCAGCGCCGCTCGTGCCGTAGGCACCGCAGTCGGCAGGAATCCCCTGGCCTATCTGATTCCCTGTCACCGTGTCATTCGGGAAACGGGTGCCGTCGGGCAGTACCGTTGGGATCCGGCCCGCAAGAAAGCCATGCTGGCCTGGGAAGGATCTCGGCGTGTGAAGAGTGGCAGGGGGTAGAGTTCGTGCAGCATGATAGCCTCACCCAGGCGGCGACGAAGCCCGCCTGGAGGAGGCTGAGCAGAGTCAGCCCAGCCTTGGCTGGCGACGCTACCTGCACTTCTGTCTGGAACCGTTGGTTGCACGACACCAACATATGGCCGATGCCGATGGCATCCGGAAAACCCTGTTTTGGCGGAGCTGCAATCCCGTCATTTCGTCGGCGCCACGTTCGGACCCGCGCGGTGAGGTGTTTGGCAGTGGAACGGCGACGCACGAACAACTGTGACTGTTGGCCGAATCGCTTTCCCTAGCTTTGTTTACAGTTCACCAATGCATTGCTAAACAGCACAACTGTCAAAATAGGGAACTATTGCCTGTAGATTTTACTATTATCACCGTATTTTTAGAGCTAAACCAGTGTGGGCGTGCCTGGTTGAGTTGCACTGGTACTATATTTTTGCAAAAATACCCACTCTCGCAATATTCACCATGATTTGTCATCGGATGAAATGGTATGAGTTATTTCGTGGTTCTTTAATCATGCTGCTATCGCAGCCAGGATTGTACCACGGAAGCCGCTGTTTTCTTGCCGGTCCCCAAACAGGGATATGGCAAGAAGTTGAGGGGAGTTGTCGTCGCAGAGTCTGTTTTTGTTCTTGCGTGCCTGTCGGAGGCGATTCTTTGGGGGTTTTAACTGGAAATCTGGTCTATTTCGGGTAAACTCCTAGGGTTTATTCGGGAATCATCCCGGGGTGGAAGTTGGGGAAAAATGGGTTGGCAGAGTGAGGGTCGTTGTTGGCGTAAGCTATTGGCAGTTCATCGTTTCTGGTGACCCGGCAATCAGTCAATGCCGAATAACGTTCGTCGAAATGTCATCGATGAAGGGTGTCATTCGGCTGATCGTGTTTGTTTAGGCGTTTTTGGCAATATGGCTCCAACACTTGCAGAATCTATGCCGGCTTTGACCTCGTCTCAATCGACCCCCATTGGTTGGTGGTCAGGGGCGATGGATGGCCTTGAAGATAACCCTCTTTTGATTCGTCGGGCTATTGACCAAATTGGCCAGGCTTTGGTATTGGTCAAGCGTGACGGTTATGCCGCCTTGGCATCGGGTGGTGAGGTTCGGCTTGGGGGCAGGCATGAATCTGAAGGCGACTTGCCCGTGGTGGCCTATTGCCCGGCGTTGCCCGTACAGAATCTTGGCAGCCATGAATT
>JADFHU010000166.1 GCA_022567055.1 Planctomycetota bacterium | reverse complement strand
AGGACGCGCAAAACAATAACTTACCGCTTCTCCATCTCATCTTCAGGTCGTCTTTGGCCGTTCCTCAATCGCGAGATCCTCAACGTAGGCCCACTACGCGTCCGGTTTCGCTCAATCGATCACGACCCAATCCAACCTAAATCTGAGCGGATAATTCGGTAACTTATTGTCGTGCACGTCCTTATTTGATACCAACGGCTTATGTAAGCTTCCGGACCATCGGTTGAGTACGAATTCTATGGGAGTATTCGAGGGCAAGCAATATTGAGAGTCCATGCCAGACTCATTTTTGAGTGTCGAAAACTCATATTCAGTTTTAACTTAACCAGATTCCATTGCGATATATCGTGACTCAAGCGATTTTTGCCTCATATCTGTTTTTGCGTAGGACAGGGCAAATCCCGGGTTGACAGATAGGAATTTGAATCCCATTCGGACGCGCCGCGGCTAGCAGACTTGCACAACTTCCATGCCGAGAAGCCGTCCGACCTTGTCGATCTTGCCGGCGATATGCCCCACTCCGACCGCACAATGATGAGCCGGCCCATGCCGATTCCAATTCTCGACAAAGCTCCGGGCGCCGATTGGGAATCGGTATCGGCTATTCGTGTTGCCGATTTCCAAGATCGGACCTGGGACCGATTCGCCGTGGGCAACCAAGAGCATGAGTTGTCCACTGGGCATCGGCACAACAGACAACAGTGTCACCGGTCCGTGTTTGACCGACATTTCGACGGACAATCCCCGGCCAACTTTTCCATGGTAGACCACCAGGGGGCGGACCTTCGTCCTGCCCTCGGCAATGGCAATATGCCCTGGTCCATCATGACCCATGAGCACCACGTCGTCGCGGTAGTCCATGGCGTAGTACTCCGTGAACGAACCGCCAATACCGAACAAGTCGAGGATTTTCATGGCTTGGGCGTTCTGGATCTCCATTTCGCCGGCCACGGGCACGCCCCGAGCGGTGAGTAGTGAGTTCGCAAGGATAATCGAACTGATCGCGTCTTCATTGGCCGCGTTTCCGGTCCCTTGGTAGTAGTAGGCGAGCGATCCGAGTTCATGTTGGGCGACCAACTCGTCCATGGCGAGCGAAGTTCTTGCGGCGCGGACAAGTTCGCTCTTGGTGACGTCGGATTGCACGTCGAAGATCTCGTGAAACTCTGCGACTCGTTTTTCGATATCGCCCTCGTCGACGGCGTTCCGAAGATTCGCCAGCTCATCGACTTCGATCATTTCGATATGTCCGCCGAAAGCAGCGCACTGGGCGGTGAGATCCGAGTAGATGTCGAGCATCCCGCCGTAGTAGTGGCCCATGAGGCCAAAACGGTTGTGCTCCATGGCGTAGGCGACACGGGCGGCGTCGACCCACTCGTCGATTTCTTCGCAACAATCGCGTTCCCCTAACACGCCGGTCACTTGGTGAAACGCGATTCCCGCGCGTCGAAAGACATTGGCAATTTCCGGCACGGGGCATGCAGTGCAGTGGGCGAGCCACTCTCCGGTCATGGCGGTTCGGTTGGGGAGGCGGTTGAACTGTTTGTAATCAATGGCCTCTTGGGGTGAAAGATTAAGCACGATCACCGGCGTCTTGGCGCGGCGCACCACGGGCAACACGGTCGACGACAACGCGTAGGTAGTGACGTGGAGAAAAATGAGATCGACGTCGGCCCGGCGGAAGTCGTGCCCCGCCTGTTGGGCCAGTTGCGGAGTGTCAATCAGGCCCAGATTCACCACTTCGACGTTCGTCCGACCGAGGTGTTCTGCTGTTTGCGCCAGGTAGCCTTCTAAACGCGACTTGAGGCCCGCGAACTGTTCCCAATAGGCTTCCAGTCCGATGCCAAATAAGCCCAAGCGAACAGCGCTAGGGGTGGTCGGCTTAGCGAGATGCGACGGGTCGACGCGCTGCGAGAGAAAGGCGGCCAAACGGCCCGTACCTTTTCGCGCGCTACGTTGGTGCGATGCGAATGTCATCCGAAACTCTTCCTGTTTTGAGTCATTGTCCGCGCGGACCGACTTTCTGTTTCTTGGGGCCGCGGAGCTTCTCATCCGGCGAGGGCACTGCCCCAGCCGATTACGATTGTTGAGCCGACCAAACCGAGTAACCCGGCATAGACCCAGGCCATGGTGACGCCTCCTACTCCCCGCCATTCGCGGAACAGCAGGCCCCAAAAACTCGAAAAAACTATGATAAATGCCATGTGGATCGACCAACTGGCGAAGTCATACGTCTCGCCAAGTTTCGTCGATCCCATACCGTAGAAGAAAAACTGGCCAAACCAAATGACGCCGGCGACCAGGGCGAGCGCGACGTTGCTCATCCAGTTGTTTGTCAAGGGACGATAGTCAGTCCAGGTTCGATTCTTGGTGAGCAGCCAACAGCACCACGTTGCGTTGCTGACGAAGCCGCCGATGAGAATGACGACCAAGACGGCGTTGTTGGCGTAAAGTGGAGCGGCGCCGCGGTTGACGGCCACGTCGGCGATCGGCTTGCCAGCGGTCAGTCCAAAGGCGAAACACGCACTCAGTAGGCCAGCGACTAAGGCTACCGCAATTCCCTTGCTCGAGGAGCCGTTCAACCGTTCTGTCACGTCGTCCGAAGCCTGCTCCGCTTCGCGTCGGCGACCGGCAATCCCGCACATTCCCACACCGACTAGCCCCAGCAGCGCGCCACTGAACACTACGGCGCCGTCGAACGTTTGTAACATCCCAGCCAGGCGCCCTTCTACAATCGGCGGCAACAGCGTGCCAAAACCCATACAAGCCCCCAGCGCGATCGCGTATCCCAACGCCATGCCTAAATACCGAATCGAAAGCCCAAACGCGAGATTCCCGACGCCCCACAACAGACCAAAGCCAACCGCTGCAAGCCATGTCCCAGGGGAATCGCGCCAACTTTCAGCCAAGACACCGAGCAGGTCAGGGATGGTCAGCCAAGCGACAAGCCAAGGAGCGAACATCCAAGCGGCCAGGCCCATCGCCAGCCACGAGCTTTCCCACGCCCAACCCTGAACCTTCTTAAGCGGCGCATAGAAACTGCCTGCGGCGAGTCCGCCGACGGCATGCAGAGCTACACCCATCGCTGCATTGGATTCCATACACAGCCCAAGCGATCAAAAAGTGCAAAATGATGACAGTCGCTTCCACCACCGGAATTCTTAAATGACTGCCCCCTATTTTAACTAACTGTCGCTCGATTTGCAGCGACATAAAGGCCTGATTTTGAGACGCGCGGCACTGCCTATGAAAAGGGCTCGCCTCCTGTCCACCTTATAAGGCGGTGCGATCAAGGTGAATTCCTGGAGCGGTGCCTCTTTTCATCGCGGAACTCTATGGGCGACTTGCCTTCGCTGGCATGGAAGGCGGTACGCATTTGCTCTCTCGTCGCGAATCCGGCCAGATAAGAAATCGTCTTGATGGGTAATTCGGTCTCCACGAGCAAGCGTCGCGCTCGCATCAGTCGGCATGAATTAATCTCTTGCATCACGGAACGCCCCGTCGCGGCTGCAAATCGACGGTCAAGCGTTCGACGAGACACCTTCAACTGCTCCGCAACATCGAGTACCGAGATGACCGCATGACTTCGCGTCCAAATAATCTCCAGCGCCTCGTCAACAATCGGCTCGTTCGTCGCCGGCCTGTCCGAGGCTGGCAAGGCCTTCTGTGGGGTTGGTCGCGCGACAAGCTCAATAGCATCGCCGATGAGACTGAGCGCATGAAACGACATGAGTATGGAATTGTGGACGGGATCGGAATGGATTCGGTTTAATAGCCTGTCGAACTGCGCGATCAAATCGTCGCACTCTCCAAGATGCACAAACAATCCTCCTGGGCGTAGCAATTCAAAACCGCTGAGCCGATAGGCGAGTTCGCCTTGGAACGATATCCAGCGCTCACACCAGCCCGTTTCCGGGTCGGGATGGTAGCGGTGCCAGACTCCCGGATTCAAAACAATCAGTACGGTGTCGTCGAATGCCTCCAGTCCAAGACTCTCGGATTCGAATTCGCCCGAACCTTCGGTGAGGAGAATGAGCTGAAACTCTGGGAGCGTTCGACCGCGGCGCCAGTCGAAGGCGTACATCTTCGGATGAGTCGCTGGAGGATACCTTTCTCCTGGGGCGATCGTCCCGCGTCCGGCGCCAGTGAGGTAGATGCCCCACCGCATGGCTTGGTCATTGACCGGGAGGTAATGGTAGAAGCCTTGCTGGTCCGCCATCGTCGACCGCCTTATCATGGGCAGAGCCGCCTGTCTCAATTTCAGGGATCAGTATTGTAGGAGATCGAATCTAGGTTAGCTACAATGAAGACCCTTATACGAAGCTGCTCTTATACATATCAAGAAATAACTTGGACTTTTGAATGCCCAACTGCCCCTAGCTTATGCATGCAAGCTACAGCGATGAGGTAGGGGCGTCAACGACTTTCTCGAAACAATGAGCGTCCCTGACCAATGTCCCTGATCAAAAAATGAAACGCCGTGTCTCAAATTCAGGGATCAAAGTTGTAGGAGATCGAATCTAGGTTGGGTATGCTCAACAGTTAAATGGGAATTGATAGTGTTCCATGTTCTTGACAGAAAGGAGAGTTTCGTGATGACGCACCATGTTCTTGACCTAAAACGCCTTGTGAGGCTCTGCACCGCGTGCTATGCCGCATGGCTGGTGACTTCTGACGCACGGGCTGCGACCGTGCTGCCGGCCGATGCGGATATCGACATTGAAGCGTCGCAGCCTGATTCAAGAATGCTCCCCCCCAGTGCACGTGCGTTTTATCGCTTCGCGCCCGGGCGATTTTCGAGACTCGTTATTGTTCGAGACTGCATTTAAAACGTAACCCATTCAACACTCTGATTTCACAGGAGGCTTAGAGACCCATGCTAGGACAACATCACACTGCGACTACACTGTTGCGACGATTGCGAACCCCATCTTTTCTGACGGTTCTCGTCGTCGCGTTGGGAGCTGTTCACGCCCACGCCAGCGAATGGATTATCAGCGGAGACGGAACTTACAGTATCCCAGCCAACTGGTCGGGCGGGGTTCCCAACGGCGTTGACGCGACGGCTGACTTTAGTAAAGTGGATATTTCCACTGATGTCATTGTCAACATCAACGCCGATGTCACGCTTGGCCACTTGCTCTTCGGTGACGCGGATCTGTCGTCTGCCGGGACCTTGGCCCTCGACAACGTTGACGGCACGCCTCTTGTTATTACCTTGGACGCTACCACTAAACCAACGATTAGCGCAGGCGCGTTGTCACCCATGGCTACCTTCGATGACAGCTTTCTAGGCGTCCTGCTAGCGGGCACCAACGGTTTTAGAAAACTGGGCCCCGGTATCCTGTCACTCGAAGCCTTGATTCACACGCTCACCGGCCCTGTCGATATCGAAGAGGGAACATTACGATTAGGTGATGGTATAACTTTTGGCGACGATTCGCCTATCACTTTTTACGATGGAGCCACGCTAGACACGTTTAAGAATCTACATCAGTTTCCATCATATAATGTCGTCAGCGGCGCCACTGCTAACATAATATCTCGAAGAGCCGCAGTCAGTAATTTGCGACATTTAATGGGACCAGGAACGGGAGAGGGCGCGGGCATCAACGTATTTATGGACGCAAGCTCAACCCGTCTTCAGCTGCAGTCCTCCGACACCGGGGGTTTCGACAGTTGGACCATTACCAATCAAGATACTGACACCCTATGGCTCCGCATGATGTTTAACAACGGCGGGAATTCACTTAATGGGAACGTGTGGGCTGACGCTGCAGTGGTATTGAATGGCATCAATGCTTCCGGTCGAACGAACTCGGGCGGCAACGATATTTCGATTGGGTCGCTCGCAGGCGATGCCCTCTCAGGCCTTTCGGGTGGGGTTTCCGGCACCACCGTACGCTGGCATATCGGCAGCCTCAACACCGATACGGAGTTTGCAGGCGTCATCCAGTTCGAGCGTGGCGGCAATGGCATGTCCATTGAGAAGGTAGGGACTGGCACGCTCACGTTCTCCGGATGGCAGAATACGACGATGTCAAAAGACAATGCGGACATCAGTCTCACCGGCGGTGTGGTCCGAGTTTCGGAGGGCACCTTGGCTCTGACGAACACCTTCGACCGTTTTGTCGGAGGCACCGCAACGACAATGGCCATGATCGATGTTAATGAAGGCGCCTTCTTCGATGTTTCGGGTACGACGAATCCCTACTCCTCGGCTCACATGCAGCAATTGCAGGGCAGCGGTACCATCGTGGGTACCTACAATAATGCGGCAGCGACGGATCCGAACTTCAGCGACCGCGCAGGCATTATCCTACCGGGAAATGTTTCCGCGGCGGGTACTAGGACGAACTTTACCAATAAGTCCATACCCACGGCTGGGACGATGACGTTTGACGGAGATCTACAGCTCAACGGCGGCTCGATTGAGTACGACATGTCGCTGAACGCTGACGAAGGAAACGACCTGATCCACGTGACTGGCTCGACAGCGCTGAACGCCGGCACGATTTTTGTCAACTACCTGGCAGGTGCCCCGCTGGGCGGCAGTTATACGGTCATCACGTCTGACGGCGGCTTTACGGGCAGCGCCGATAACATCAGCATCATTATTCCGGGCCGTGGAACCGCTCCGACCCCTGTCATTGATGGCAACGACTTAGTGTTTATGCCGGCCGCCGACGCCGTCAGTGCCAACCTGACCTGGGTGGGCACGTCTAGTACCTGGGATATTGAAACAAGCTCGAATTGGGACAATGGCGGCACCGCCGACGTCTATTTTGACGGCGACAATGTGACGTTTGACGCCACCGGGAACACCGACGTCAACGTAGTGACAACGGTCAGCCCCGGCTCCATCGTCGTCACCGATGGAACGGCTTATTCGTTCGCTGGCAGCGGGTCGATCCAGGGTTCGGGATCGCTCGTCGTGAACCAAACTAATTTGTCGATGCATCTCGCGAATGGATTTACCGGTGACGCCACACTTAACCAAACCTTCGGCTTCATCGACATGGGCAACTTTATAGGGGCTCTCGGCAGTGGGAATCTCCATATCAATGGCGATGTCCTCATCGATTCCGATGGCTGGGCCTCTGGAGATAAGGGTGCGCTCAATAATTCGAGCATCACCATACCTGCAGGGAGCAAACTCACTATGCAGGTCCACTCGGGCAGAAATAGAAGTGGGGCGTTTTTCTTGAACAACATCACCGGCGACGGTGATTTGGAGTTGGCGGTGAGCCACAACCAGAAGTATTACCGGCCTGTCTTCACTGGATTCACGGGCAATCTCCACGTCTTGCCCTTCGGTGAGGCCACGGTGACCGGTCTTCGGCTCAATGAAAACGCTTTAATACTACCCGACTCGGTGGTCACCCTCGAAGGGGCGATCGTGCAGATGGGGGATTCCGTCAATGACGCTCTTATTGAGTTCGGCGAATTACACGGCGATGCGGGTACCGTTCTAGCGGCCGCTGAAACCGGTAACCCTGGACCTCCCGGGTGGAATACCACCTACAGGATCGGCGCTCTCGGTACGGATTCCGATTTTGCCGGCATTATCCAGGACGACGGTTATGACGCCCCTGGATGCTGTACCGCCGCCCTATCTCATCTCACCAAGGTGGGTGCTGGAACGCTGACGCTCACCGGTTCGCATGCGAATACGTATACGGGCCACACGACGGTGGAGGCGGGAACGCTGAGCATCGATGCTGCGTATCTTGCCGATACGGCCGACGTTTTATTGACGGCGGACGCCACCTTAAATCTCGACTTCGTCGGAACCGATACGATCAACGCCTTGCTGTTCAATGGCGAATCGCAAGTGACTGGCACCTGGGGCGCCGTGGGTTCGGGGGCTGCGAATGAAACCACCCTCATTACCGGCACCGGTTTATTGCAAGTCACGGCGATCAGAAATTGATTCTACCCCTGAGTGAAAGGCAGATTAATGAGAATATAGCCCCAGGACCGCCATGGCGGTCCTGGGATTGTTGCGTGTGTGGTGCATCCGACGGGCCCGAGATCGGGTCTCAATGATCGTCTGAGACCGCACCGGTGGTCTAATCTTCTCTGGCAATCGGTGACTGAATGCTCTCCATTCATGACCTGATACAAGTTTGTTTAATACCCTAATTTTCATGCTGACGTAGTGACACGACACTTGCTGTGTTTGCGCGGATTTAACCCGAAAAAGAGCTGTTTTCTCGTTGATTTGCCTGTCCCTTGCAGGCATAATCGTTTAATCATTTTGTGGTTGGAAGTTCAGAATTACTATTGGTGGGTACAACATGAGAGCGTTAAAGAACAAACTGGGTTTCACGTTGATTGAATTGCTGGTTGTTATCGCGATTATTGCCGTCTTGATGGGGATTCTCATGCCGGCCTTACGGAAGGCTAGAAACCAAGCAAAGCGTATGATTTGCGCCACAAATCTGAAAACAATGGGGCAGGCCCTGTTTATGTATGCCCAGGAGCATGACGACCATTTGCCCGAAAGCCTCTATAAGAATCATGACGGAAAAAGTCCGGTCACAACTTACATGATAATGAACATAGATTATGGCTTTGCAACAACCCACACCCCGAAAGATCGCGTCGATAGTGTCGACATGAAGAATACCTTTAATCTGGGCGTACTGGTCACCGAGGGCTACCTTAAAGCCGACTCCGGTGAAATATTTTACTGTCCAGGCCTGAACATCAGAAAAGGAACGGCTTTTCATATCGCTGACTACGGAGGTGAGAGTAACTGGCCCATGCCCAGAGGAGACAGCCATGCTCCAGATAGAATCCGAATTTCATATTCCTATCTGCCGCAATCAAAATTGAGAAAAATGGAGAGTCCTGCTCCCGCTGGATTGGAAATGTTTCCCGCGACGGCCACCAAGCTCTCTCAGACGCAAGGCGGCTTCTCCATCGTGGCGGATCTTCTTCGCAAGCCCAGAGATCTGGCACATCGGCTTGGCAAGGGAAGCTCCGGTGCCAATATGCTTTTTTCGGATGGAAGCGTTCGTTTTAGTCGAGACGAGAAACTGTCAGAGGCTATAGATAGTGAGATAACTCTGATAGAACCACCCAATCAAGTCCTTTGGCGTGAAGTCCTCAAATCCTTAGAAGGGCGTTAGAAAAGTGCGTCTGTGCCTGTCAAGCGTTCAAGTGATCAGTAATCAGTAATCAGTGATCAGTGATCGGTGCGGGTCGAAAGCGGTTTGAGCCGGCCTGATTCCATACATCGGGGGCAGACGATCGTCAAACTTCTGACCATGCGCCCTTAGGACCCGCACAACAATAACTTACCGCTTCTCCATCTCATCTTCAGGTAGTCTTTGGCCGTTCCTCAATCGCGAAATCCTCAACGTAGGCCCGCTACGCTTCCGGTTTCGCTCAATCGATCACGACC
>JADFHU010000805.1 GCA_022567055.1 Planctomycetota bacterium | reverse complement strand
GCTTCGCTGTCTTTGCCAGGCGAAAAAATTGCTCGCTCTCGGGCCGACGACGGAGTTTTCCGACAAAGCCTAATGTACGCTTTGGTGTGGGTGACACTGGCGCAGCACTGCATGGCATACGGCTACCCAATCGAGGGTGCCGGACAGATCTTCCATCACCACCTCGGCGCTGCCTCTCATGACCCTGCTTCGCTTGACGATTTCCTCATGATGCCCGATCCGCCCGATGGCGTCATCCTGCCTCCAACATGGCAGGCCCGTCTGGATAATCTTCCCTCCGGCGCCGATGCGCTGCTAAAGAGCAAGAAAGGGCTCTTTAAGGGGCTGCCGGACAGAGAAGCCCTTGCGGCCGCAGACTTGACCCAAAAGAAGACGGCCTCTGCGGAGTCCCTGAAGCAGGAAGTCGATGTGTTTGTATCGGGGACAGGAGGGTATCACACCTATCGTATTCCCTCCGTGATTGCGACCCAAGCGGGGACGCTGCTGGCATTTTGCGAGGGCCGCAAGAACGGCCGCTCCGATGCCGGTGATATTGATCTGCTGTTACGGCGTTCCCGTGACCACGGCAAGACCTGGTCGCAGGTCGAGTGTGTGTGGGACGATGGAGCCAACACCTGCGGCAATCCCTGTCCTGTGGTGGATCAGGAGTCGGGCGTGATCTGGCTGCTGCTGACCTGGAACAGGGGCGATATCCGCGAATCGAGGATTCAAGCGGGGTTCGGTGAAGACTCGCGCCGCGTTTTCGTGACACACTCTCGGGACGACGGCCAGACTTGGGCTTCACCGGTCGATATCACCGCACATGTCAAAGACCCCACATGGAGTTGGTATGCCACCGGCCCGGGCGCCGGCATACAGATCGAGCGCGGCCCTCATCGTGGACGCATGGTCATTCCCTGCGATCACAAGATCCCGACCGACTCTGGCAGTCGCTTTCGCTCCCACGTGATCTATTCCGACGACCAGGGCATGTCCTGGAACATCGGCGGCAGCGCACCCAGAGACCAGGTCAACGAGTGCGAAGTGGTCGAACTCGATGACGGCCGTTTGATGCTCAACATGCGCAACTATGACAAACGTCTACGATCTCGGCAGATCTGCTTCAGCGACGACGGCGGTATCACCTGGACCGATCAGCGACATGACCCGGCCTTGATCGAACCGACTTGCCAGGCCAGCCTACGCCGCTATAGTTGGTCGCAGGGCAACAAACCCGGTGTGTTGCTCTTCTCCAATCCCGCCAGCACGCAGGCCCGTGAGAAGCTGACCATCCGGGCCAGCACCGACAACGGCCAGACCTGGCCTCACGCACGCCTGTTGCACGAGGGGGGCAGCGCCTACTCCTGCCTTTGCGTGCTTGACGATGGATCGATAGGTTGTCTCTACGAGAAGGATGGGTATCGGCGCATTGCATTTGCCCGATTTGGTTTGAGCTGGGTCAATGCATCGGAGTAAACCTCGGCGCTAGGCGTCTCATCTACTCGCGGGCACCTGGCGTCAAGAGGATGTCGTCGATGAGGACGACACCCGTGCCTCCACTGTCGATGCCGATGGTAAGGGAACTTTGTCAATGAAAAATATCGCCTCCGTTATTGATGGCACGGTCGCCTACGTCCCATTGACCGATATTGGAACCATATCAGTGCGTCTCGTTACCAGGAACTCGGCGCACCACGTCCCGGTCACTGCGTCGGATCACCAACCGACCATTGTCGTGGCGTGCGGCAAGGTGGAATAGGGGCGAACAGCAGAAGCTGCACTGGCTCAGGTAATCCCTTCGGGATTCATTCTCGGCCCGCAGGCGGCGGGGATGCTCCTTGTGTGCCAGGCATTGACGGCGGCAGGCGATAGTCCTGCTCCCCGATAATAATCTTTGCCTCTTAAGCGTAACGCCGCCGAAAGGACTTGCGGCTTTCCCAACGGCGGCACTGCACTTATCTAGAAGGACGTTTTGCCAAGATCAGGATTACTGGCCAAACGGAACTATTACCTCCCGCAGCTCCTGTGCCATTGGTGCCCTGGTTATTGAAGCAAGCCTACTTAGCGCTTCTTGCACCTTTTCGCCCCTGGCCTTCGAAAACTTGCCCTGAGAAATCAGCAGATCGTGAGGCCTAGCTAGTGGGCAAGAACGGGGGGAACTTGCGACATCTCTCACTATATAATAGCGTCTGTCGCAAATTGCATAAGCTGACCTCCAATGCTCAGGACGTCGCCCGCCGCAGCGGGCCTTTACTAGTCGATAACGAGTCCACACATGCAGCGGGCCTTGACTTGTCGCTAGGGTATGCAAGCAAGGTTTGAGCAGATCAGTCGTCCTAAGAAACGTCGCTGTGCAGAGGCCCACCTGCGGTGGGGGATTTGAAGCGATTCGGGTTGAAGATGGT
>JADFHU010000804.1 GCA_022567055.1 Planctomycetota bacterium | reverse complement strand
CCCCTTGAATCGTCATCCCCTGTGCTGGTATAATCGGTCTTGTCGCCGGAAATCAAATTTCCTATCAGTCAGACGCGCCTGAAGGCAGCGTCCGGGGCGAGCACCGGCTCGCGAATGAGGTGGGTGGTTATCCCCGTTATTGCCCTGCTCGATGCGATCGAGATCGTGAAGTAACGATCTCAATCTAGTTTCCGTGTTCTTAGTCATGAAGGAGGATACAACAATGCTACAGCAAAAGTCATTCATCGCAATCCTGTCGGTGGGTTTGGCTCTGATGGCCAGCTCGGCGAGCGCCGAAATTCTTGTCTACGAGCCTTTTGCGGGTGTCCCTGGTGAGGCTTTCGCGGGTGTCGAGACGGAATCCGTTAATCTGGGCCCGTGGAGTGAGCCGGTGCCCCGCATCGCTACCGATAATGCCCAGTTTGTCGAGTTTCCTGCTTACACCGACCCTGATGGCGTTGTCCTGCCGTCCAAGGGCGTCGGTGCTGTATTGCGGGGAGATCTTTTTGATGAGAGTGTTGCCCTGGATTCACCGGCCACGTTCGCCGATGGCAGGAGTGCATGGATCGGCTTGCAGGCAGGGCTGCGGGACAAGGGTGGCAATGGCTTTGACAGGCAACATAGCCGTATCCGGTTCCACTTCGATGCATCGGATCTTGAGGTGCGATGGGATACAGAAGGACCAGGAGGCGCTCGGGATAATCAGATGGTTCAATTGGTGCTGCAGGGAGCTTCGGGAGGCGCAACGAGATCCGGCGAAGATATCCCCTATCCTGCTGTTGGCGAACCGGTCAACGAATTCATCTTGATTCGGATTGATTTCAGCCCGGGCGATGAGACCATCCATCTCTGGAGAAACCCTTCCCTGTCGTCTCGACCTGAAGACGCTGACGCACTGCTTACCGGGACGCAGGAACTGGGTAATACTCTCTCAGGGATTACCGCAAGGACCCAGGCCTTCCATACGGAATTAATACTGGATGAGATTCGCATCGGAGAGACTTTCAATGATGCGGTGGGCCAAGGGGGGTCCAACGCCATGGCCCGTTCGCCACTACCGAAGAATGAGTCGAACGACGTGCCCTATGAAGGGACCACGCTGTCCTGGCGCGCCGGCGAATTCGCGCAAACGCATAACGTGTATTTTGGGACTGCTTTTGACGATGTGAATAATGCCAGCGTCAGCGCGCCTCTAGGTGTGCTTGTCAGTGGGGGTCAAAGCGACAACGCCTACGATCCCGGTCGTCTTGACTTCGACCAGACCTACTATTGGCGTGTCGATGAAGTCAACGGAGCACCCGATTTTACCGTCTTCAAGGGTGATGTCTGGAGCATTACGGCGGAGCCGTTCTCGCTACCGATATCCGATGTCACGGTCACGGCTTCAAGTACCTTTGGCAACGCCTTACCGGACCACACCGTTGATGGCTCCGGGTTGACGGGGGACCTGCATAGTGCTGCGGTGGCAGACATGTGGATCAGTGGCAGCATTCCCGCCTCGATTGAGTATGCGTTTGGCCGACCCTACAAACTTGACGAAATGTGGGTCTGGAACTCCAACCAAATAATTGAATCCTTTGTGGGCTTCGGCGCCAAGGACGTTGTCATTGAATACTCCTTGGACGGCACCGAATGGACGCAACTGGAGGGCGTCACATCCCTGGCTCAGGCACCCGGCGCCGATGGCTACGCAGCGAATAATGTCGTGGACTTTGGCGGCGCTGCAGCCAGGCATGTTCGGATCACCATCAACAGCGTTCACGGAATTGCCCCCCAAACCGGACTGAGCGAAGTGCGGTTCTTCAGCATCCCGGTCCGGGCTCGTGAGGCTCAACCCGAAAACGGCGCAACCGGTCTTGATCCAGCAGTGGTCCTGGGCTGGCGTCCCGGTCGCGGGGCCGTTTCTCATGATATTGCGCTTAGCAGCGATCCCGCTGACGCCACGGTGATTGAGACGGCGACTGACAACACCTTTGATACGGCGGCATTGGACCTGCAACTCGGTGTGACATACTTCTGGTCGATTACCGAGGTGAATGACGCAGAGACACCCAGTGCCTGGGCGAGTGACACTTGGCGTTTCTCCATCGTTGATTCCCTGGTCGTTGACGACATGGAATCCTACCAGGACGCCGAATTCCTTGAGATCTGGGCCACATGGATCGACGGATTTGACGATCCGGCCAATGGTTCCTTAGTCGGCACCGGCGCGAGCGGCAACGAACCCGAGACTTCCATCGTCTATGAGGGCAGTCAGTCCATGCCGATGACCATTGACAATACCGCCGCGCCCAAATCGGAAGCCACGCGTACGTTCGACGCCGCGCAGGACTGGACCCGTTCCGGCATTCAATCCCTGGTTCTCTATTTCAAACGAGGCGCGGAAA
>JADFHU010000165.1 GCA_022567055.1 Planctomycetota bacterium | reverse complement strand
AGGTGATGGTCAAGGTCGTCAGTGATGTATTGACCAAGCTCATGGGGCCGGTAGACTCCAAGATCTACTACGTCTCGCCGGGACCCACCGTTATCCTATTGGCCGGCTTGCAGGGCGGTGGCAAGACGACCACCGCCGGAAAACTGGCAAAGTATATCCAAGCCCAGGGAAAACGCCCCCTCTTGGTCGCAGACGATCTCCAGCGTCCGGCGGCCATTCAGCAATTGCAGGTATTGGGTGAACAAGTCGGCGTCGACGTCTACACGGAAGAGACCAAAGACCCGGTGCGGGTGGCCAAGGGGGCGCTGAAGCACGCCACCAAGAACGGACATGATGTCGTCGTTCTGGATACGGCCGGTCGACTCCACATCGACGAAGAGATGATGGCGGAGATCGAACGGGTGGCCAAGGCCGTGACGCCACATCAGATCTACCTCGTGTGTGACGCGATGATGGGTCAGGACGCGGTCAACTCTGCCAAGGAGTTCAATGAGCGACTGGAGTTGGATGGCATCATCTTGACGAAACTGGATGGCGACGCACGCGGCGGTGCGGCCCTGAGCGTCAAGGCGGTGACAGGCAAGCCGATCAAGTTCGTCGGGATGGGTGAGAAACTCGATAAACTGGAGGCGTTTCACCCCGACCGCATGGCGAGTCGCATCCTGGGCATGGGAGATGTCGTTACCCTGGTTGAAAAGGCCCAGGAGCACTTCGAGGCAGAGGAAGCCGAAAAACTGCAAAGGAAGATGGCCAAGGGCACCTTCGGTTTCGATGACTTCCTCAAGCAGATGAGCGCCGTCAAGAAGATGGGTGGCGTCAAGGACATGATGAAGATGCTGCCGGGCATGGGGGAGCAGATCAAAGACGTGGACTTTGACGGAAAAGAGATGCGGCAAATGGAGGCCATGGTATACTCCATGACCTTGAAGGAGCGCAAGGATCCCGATCTGATCGATCCCTCACGCCGCCGACGGATCGCGGCAGGCGCCGGGGTGCAGCCCAACGATGTGTCGGGTCTGGTCAAGACCTTTAAACGCAGTCGGGACATGATGAAGTCTCTGAGCGGCGGCGGATTCGGTGGTATCCGGGGCCTGCTCTCGGGTGGTTTTAACATAGATGCGATGTCCCAGGCCATGACCTCCGGCAGGAAGATCAAGCAGCGATCGAAACGAAAGAAGGTCTCCAGACGCAAGGTGGGCAGAAAACGCAGATAGGACCAAAGACAATTGATCAGTATCTGGACGAGGTCGCTCAATTTGCGGGCAACCACTATGGAAAGCTGATGCGGCAGTCCTTCCCGGACCGAGAGGGCATGAGCGAATTGGCGATGTTGGCTGTGCCGACAGCGGCAGAGCTTGAAGAACTCAGGCGTGCCGTGGCCATCATGACACCCCGCGAAAAGGACGCGGTCGCAGCGCTGTCCGACACACAGGTGCAGCAAATTGCGGAAGACGCAAAATCCGACCCGGCCAACTTTGCGATCTTTGTGAATGGCTATATACTACACGGTAAAAACAATTGATGAGTCACCTATGAAAGGAACAGCGTCATGTCGGTAAAGCTAAGGCTAACCCGAATGGGTCGTCGTCACCGGCCCTTTTACAGAATTAATGTCACAGACAGCCGCGCGGCCCGTGACGGCAGGGTCTTAGAGAAACTGGGCCATTTTGATCCGCTTGAAAAGGATGTGGCCAAGCAGGTCGTCCTCAACAAGGAACGGGCCGAGTATTGGTTGAGTCACGGTGCCATTCCCTCTGACACCGTCGCCCAGATCCTGCAGAAGCATGGCATTCACAGCGAACACGCAGCGAAGGCGGCGATAAGACGGGCCAAGGCGGCGGCGATCGCTCAAAAGAAAGGCAAGCTCTTCAATAAGGCGCAGAGGGTAGCCGCCCAGAAGAAGGCCGAAGAGGAGAAGGCGGCAGCAGCAGCAGACGCAGAAGCCACCACGGCCGCGGGCGCCGATGGATGAGAATCGACGTCCTGACCCTTTTCCCGGAGATGTTCACCTCGCCTTTGAGCGCATCGATTCTCGGGCGGGCTCAGGAGCGTGGCATCGTCGAGGTGTGCCTAACCAACATTCGCGACTATGCCACGGACGATTACCGAAAGGTAGATGACAAGCCCTATGGGGGTGGGCCGGGGATGGTGATGATGCCGGGTCCGGTGTTCGACTGTTTTGAGGACGTTTGTGCTCAGTCCTTGCAGAAACCGCGGGTGTTGGTGCTGTCCCCCCAGGGTAGACCCCTCACACAGGTTTGTGTACGCGAATTGAGCCGAGAAGACCGGCTGGTTTTGTTGGCGGGTCGCTACGAAGGATTCGACGAACGGATTCGCCTGGGACTGGGGGCCGAGCAGCTTTCCATTGGCGATTATGTCCTCAGTGGGGGTGAGTTGGCGGCGATGGTGCTTATTGATGCCGTGGTTCGTCTGCTTCCCGGCGCCTTGGGTCACGCGGACTCGCCACGCGAAGAGTCGTTCGAGGACGGGCTGTTGGAGTTTCCCCAGTACACGCGTCCGGAGGTATTTCGCGACATGAGCGTGCCGGAGGTTCTGCTCAGCGGCGATCATGCCAGGATAGCCACCTGGCGCCGAGAGCAAGCGCGAGAACGAACCCTCCGCTGGCGGCCTGACTTGCTAAGGGAGGAACAATAGTGATATGAAACGCAACGGATCACTAATTACCGATTGCCTCTGACTGTGCCAGAAATGGCCTTGTCCTGTGGGGAGACAGGGGATAAAATACGCGGCTTTGTAGATTTGACCTAAAATATGGCAATCCATGAGGAGTTATTCCCGTGAAAACAGAACTATTGGACGCCGTCGCCGGCAAATGTCTGAAGAAGGATATTCCGTACTTCGAAATCGGTGATACGGTGGATGTGCATTGCCGCATCCAAGAAGGGAGCAAGGTCCGCACCCAGATTTTCTCGGGCACGGTGATTTCGAGAAAGGGCCGTGGTATCAATGAAATGTTTACGGTCCGCCGAATTGTGAACAACGAGGGTGTTGAGCGTATCTTCCCGATTCATTCCCCCAATGTATTGGACGTGGTCGCGACCCGAAGCGGCAAGACCCGGCGGGCGAAACTATACTTTCTGCGTGACCGGTCAGGCAAGGCAACTCGGCTGCCGCAGAGACACAGCAAGCACACCATCGCCCGGTAGCGGGAGCAGAGTCATTTTGTTAGGTGCTCTTAGACGCAAAGACTATGTTTTCACGAGGGAGAAAAGCGTCGAATCATACGGATTCGCTGGGGTCATGGGGAGAGGCCCAGGCGGAGCGATTCCTAAAAAAAGGAGGATTGAAGACTCTGGCCCGTAATGTCTCCTGCCGGTCGGGCGAGATCGACCTGGTCATGGTGGACGCAGAGCGCGCAGTGGTCTTCGTTGAGGTCAAAACCCGGGCCTGCGAGACATTTGCCCCGACGGAAGAGGCCATCCACTATGGCAAACGGCAACGCATGATCCGAGCGGCCCGCTACTTCCTATCGGCCCATCACATCGAGGACCGCCCCCTGAGGTTTGATGCCGTTATCGTTCTGGGAACGCCCGAATCCGGGCGCCCTCAGGTGCGACATTACGAGAACATTTTCACACCTTAGGACGCGCAAAACAATAAGTTACCGAATTATCCGCTCAGATTTAGGTTGGATTTGGTCGTGATCGATTGAGCGAAACCGGAGGCGTAGTGTGCCTACGTGGAGGATTTTGCGATTGAGGAACGGCCAAAGACGACCTGAAGATGAGATGGAGAGTCGGTAAGTTATTGTTTTGCGCGTCCTTGGGAGCCGTTCTTCTCGGTAGGCGGCTGGAATTCAACAATTATGCCGTCCTCCGCCGATAACCTTGAATGTAGGTGGTGTGTCACCGGCCGCGCTTGCCCGTGTCGCAGATGGATCCACGAGACACCTGGTAAAGGTCGTTTGACAATATAGGTAGGCGTAAGAGGCCTGACACACTTCACCAAACGGATCGTTTTCAATTGGAGTAGCTTATGTACAGTCTCTATATTCTTGCCCAAGCCCAAGCCGCCGAATCCAATAGCGGTGGTGGTTCCTCCCGCTTGCCCATTGATGCCATTTGGGAGCAAGTCACCCAGCTCGGCCCCGTGGAGGCTCTGACCTTCATTTCTTTCGGTGTTGTCTGTCTCTTTTATGGCTGGCGGATTTTCAAAGTTCTCGTGGGCATTTGCTTTGGCTTGCTGGGCCTGACGGCTGGTGTGTGGATCAACGATGACCTCCTGGGCGGCACAAACAACGTGGTCTGGTTGGCGACCATCTTCGGGGGACTGTGTGCTATTGTGGCCATTCCGCTCATGCGCTGGGGCGTGGGTATTCTCGGGGCCCTGGCGGGCGGCGTTCTGACCGCCGGTGGCTGGTTGGCCTTTGGTATGCCGGGCACCTATGCCTGGGCCGGCGGCCTAGTGGGTCTCGTCGCGGGTGGCATGTTGTCCTTTATTGTCTTCAAGGCCTCTGTCATGCTCTTCACGAGTCTCGGGGGCAGCACGCTGATGGCGACAGGCATCCTGGCGATCTGCTACCGGTATATCGAGCGCGTCGAAGAAGGGCGTCCTGTGATCCTCGATGAGAAATGGTTCTTTCCGGCGCTCGTGCTCGTGCCCATGATGGTGGGGATGGTGGTGCAGAACAAGTTCATCAAAGGGGCCCGGGACTGGACCGTCTCCCGCCCGCGAGACTGATCCGCGAGAAAGTGGACTCCTTAATCTGAAACTGGGCCGGACCCGGGCAGACACAAATCTGGTGATCAACCAAGTGCGGTCCGAGGCGTATCGACAGAGCAAACAATTGAGCAGAGCATCGATGGGAGCCGGCAGCCCGACCGGTGCGGCCGGCTAGGGGCCATTGGCCAGCCGGTATCGATTCTTGGCGGGCGCAAGCGCGCCTCCCGGTCCATGGCTGTAGGTGGTCTTCCCCTCACTGCCCAGGCGTACCGTCGGAAAATCGGCTCGGTCTCCAGCTTGATTTCTCACTGAACTGGCCGGGATCGATGGCCGGATCCACGATGGTCAACGAATAGCCACCTCCGTCGGTGATGGCATACCAATCGTCGTCGTAAGCGAAATCGAGAATCGTCGTGCCGGCGGGAGTGTCGAGTTTCAAACGCTCCCCCGCATTGGAGAGTCGGCCCTGATACTGTCCGGCCAAGAGGCCGCTGAAGTTGGGATAGTAAGCCGTAAATTCATCTACGCTCTCGGTAATGACCACGAAGCCACCGGAGGCCAACTCAATGGCGGGGAAGGTGAATTCGACACCAACGGTCAATGCCACCCGATTCAAATTGATGGTCTCCGCCCCGATGTTGGTGATCTCTATGTATTCGGGAGGATTCGCGTTGTTTCGCCCATGGTACATGAGTTCACTGATACGCAGGCTGTCGGCAATCGGGCCCACACCAAATACAGCTTCGTTGAGCGGACTCCACTGATCCATATCAAAGGCACGGGACTTGATGACTGTGCTGTGGGCGAGGGTCAGAGGTTCCGTATACTCGGCTCCAAAGCGAGGATCTGTCCCATCCCTACTGTAAAAGATCGAGCCGGCCGGGGCGCTCAGACTCACCTCAAACCCGACCGGTACGTCTCCGCCGCGTTGATTGAAGGTAGGGGCTGCCACGGCGGGATACCATCCTTGATCCTGCAGTTGGCCGAGAACCACATCCGTCCGGGTGACGGGCGAGGCCTGAAAGTAGTCGTTCACGATACGATCGACGCTGACGAGCCAATCGGCATCTCGGGTGCGGGCTTGATCGGGCGTGAGATAGTCGCCCCACCGGGCGGACTCTGCAATAACGGCTACCCTGATCTCCTCGGCGCGGTCAAGTAGTCTAGCGCTCGCCGCTTGGGGTGTCAGTCCGCCCTCGTGAGAGAGAAGAGCGAAGGCCCGGTCAATGAAGCTCAGATAGTAGGCGTCGCTGTCTTGCATCAGTCGCAGATGGATCCACCAGGGATTGCAGTTTTCCTGTACCTGCAGATTTGGCTTCAGTGTCACGGCCACGCGATTCAAGTTGACGCCCTCCGGCAGGTACGCACCGAGAATGTGTTCGGCCTCGTGCGACACGAACTGGAAGCCATCGGGCGTGTCGTCGTTGAAAAAGGCCATCAGGTTTCGCACTCTGTTGTCGAGACCCGGTTTCCCGATCGGGGCGTCCCGGTTACCGGAGAAGAAGACCAAGAGCATGTAGTCAATCAAGTTGTCCACGTCGAGTAGTTTCGTGCCGTTGGGATCCGCGGAGCCGTCGGGAAGGAGGCCCTGGAGGGCCAGATAGGCGTTGGGGTCCGTCAGGTCCTCGTTGACAGCGGTCCATAAGTCCTCATATTCATCCAGGTTGCCATCGAGGGTACCCAACTTCCCGGAGGTGGGGCTGGACTTGATCACATCGTAGTCCCCTTCGCGGCCGCCATAGTAAGAGACCGCGTAGCTGGCCTCCGGACGCTCATGTGCCTGGTAGAGACCCCAGTACTGGCCATTCAGGTAGAGATGGACGAAACGGCTACGCGAGTAGGGCTGGCCCATGGCCCGCTGCGTGTCCATGGCCCAGACGTTATAGAGCCAAGTGGCGTGAGGCGCGTTCTCACGGTTCAAGTGCCAGGAGAAGCCCTGGGCGGTCCGCAGATCGATCTCGTCAAAATCGTCAGCCCCTTCTGTCCCGAACAGCGGGTACTTAAGCCGGGCCGGACCATAGTCCGAGCGGAAGAACAGGCGGAAGCCATGTTTGGGATTGTCTGTCCTACGGCCTGTACCGCCACGAATGCGAATGCCGGCATCGACCTGAAAACCTTTGCTGCCGTCCGGGTTGATCCATTCGACGGAAACCGGGCGTTCCCACTCCCGGCCGTCCATGAGGGGATGCGTGTAGATACCGTCGGTACTGTCGAAGAGATGCCGGTAGTCGGTGACGAGCGAGACGGTCGGCAGCGCCAGGAGGGCGTCTGTCATCATGGGTGCGTACACCGGATGGGCAGTGACGTTTGGATCCATGCCGTAGTCCATGGCCTGGACATTGGCCGCCCGCGTGGGGACGGGCCAGCGGGGACTGGGACGCTCGCCCGTCTCCGACTGGGTAATCACATCCTTCAGGAAGAGGTAGGTGCGGGTACTGATGGGGCTCTCCTTCCATCCGGGACGGATGGCCTTGGCCCGCAGGCAAGTGGTCTCGCTGATGGACAGAGGCCCGTCGTACACCGTGCCCGCCGCCATGGGGTCATCAGCAGGGTAGGGCTCAGCGCCGTCCAAGGCATAGTAAATAGTGACCTCCGGGGTGGCGGTCGAGAGGGTGATGGTTAACGGGTCTGTGAATATGCCGTGGTCGACGCTGATGTCGACAGCCTCAACCTCGCCACTGTAGCCTTCCTGGTTGGCCGTGCCCGGCGTCGGCGTGGCCATGAACTGCCAAGCGTTGGCGCCATCCGGGAAACGGCCGAAGGAAATATCATCGGTTTGGGCGGGGAATTGAACCAAGTTGAGTAAGGTCGTGCTGTCATTGTCGACCAAAGCGATTGTTTCCCCGCGCGCAGCGAGTCTGAAACCCGCATGAAGCCCATCGTCGTTGGTATCGCCATCCAGCCATACCAGCAGGAAGCCCTGAGGCTGGATTGTGGTCAGTTCGGGGCTGCCGCTGGGGAACTGCCACTTGGTGCGACTGTTGAGTTCGTCTGTTAGAAAAAATCCGGCCAGATCAAGGGTTTCTGATCCCGCATTGTAGATTTCTACCCAGTCTTCGTACTCGCCCTGCGGATCCTGAATGGTGCTGTCATTGGATGCCATGAACTCGTTTATGATCAGTGTCTGAGCCTGACCTTCACCGCATAAGCCGAGGCAAAGCACAGTACTAATGAATACACCCGATCGCCAGAGCGTTCTACTCATTGGAAATGTCCTCCGGTACTGTGAGTTCAGGTTGTAGCAAGACCGCTGTTTCTTAGAGTATAACACAACAGGAGAGTGATCCCCCGCTGTTTTTACCCTTAGCTGTCGCTTCAGGATGGTTTTCGGGTCAACTGTCGTTGGGCATGCCTCGTCTCCGCGGGGCACGGGGTCTGCCGTTGGGGGTGTCCGGATGGGATCCAGGGCCGCGGGGGCCCATGCGGTGTTGACCCGGCTGCGGATGTGGTTCTCTTGGTCCGGTGCCCATGGGGGGGGCAACGGTCGTCAAAACCCCCTCTAGCAGCGTCTTCAACCGGTCCTTCTGGGGTGAGTCACATAGGGCCTCAATGCGCTTGAAGTGCTCAAACCGCTTGATCTCCAGCAAGGACCACTTTTCGCCCACCTGGTCTGCCAGGTCTTGGATCTCCGCATCGCCCACTTCTTCTTGAAAGATCGCCTCAGACAGTCTCTGTCGCGCCTCGTGGATTTGACGCTGCAAACCGTTGATTTCAGCAAAATGCTGTTGGTGGAGGGAGCGAACCTGTTCCGCCTGCTGGGGGGCAGAAAACTCCAAGCGCAGCCTTGGCGAAGGGGTGATCCGTGTGCTAGACTCTGATCCTTGATCACGCCGAAGGATATGACATGAGCAAAGGCGCAGTGACACTGTTGGACTACGGGGCGGGGAATGTCCGTAGCGTCATCAATGCCATCACCAAACTGGGGTGCGAGGTTAAGGTTGTTACCCGCGCTGCCGACATCGGCTCGGCCGAAAAGCTGGTTTGCCCGGGCGTGGGAGAGTTCGGCGCCATGATGACAGCCCTCAATGCCCAGGGCTACACGGAGCCGCTACGGGAGTACCTGCACTCCGGCAGACCCTATTTGGGCATCTGCCTGGGCTTGCAGGTCCTGTTTGAGGGGAGTGAGGAGGCCCCCGGTGTCCCCGGACTGGGTGTCCTCGCCGGGCAAGTGCGCCGCTTTCAAACGTCACTCTCTGTCCCCATGATTGGCTGGAACGGCTTCTGTGCGAAGCAGGCATCACCGCTCTTGCGCGGCCTACGGGGCGATGAGAAACTGTATTTCGTCCATTCTTATCATGTGGTGCCTTCCGACCCCTCCGTGATCCTGACCACGACGGACTACGACGGCGAGTTTGTCAGCAGTGTCCAGAGGGGCGCGCTGGTTGCCACGCAGTTCCATCCGGAAAAGAGTGGCGAGATCGGTCTGCGGATCTTCGGCAATTTCGTTGGGGCGGGTGCTTATGACACGACCGAACTGCCGCCCACGAGTCCTCGGACGGGCCTGGCCAAACGGGTCATTGCCTGTCTGGATGTGCGCTCGAATGACGCCGGAGACCTCGTGGTGACCAAGGGCGATCAGTACGACGTGCGAGAAGCGGGGGAGGTCCGGAACCTGGGTCAGCCGGTGGAATTGGCTCGACGCTACTACGAGGAGGGCGCCGACGAGATTACCTTTCTCAATATCACCGGGTTCCGGGAGTTTCCCCTGAAGGACATACCCATGCTCGAGGTGTTGCGCAAAAC
>JADFHU010000003.1 GCA_022567055.1 Planctomycetota bacterium | reverse complement strand
AAACATCTGTCACTTGGCCAACATCTCTTACAAGGTGGGCAGGAAGCTCAATTGGGATCCCCAGCGAGAAAGGATCGTCGGTGATCCGGAGGCAACCAAGCTCATGGCGAAGAAGGCGCGCAAGCCTTGGGACATGATTACGGCGTAGGCAGCGTTTTAGTGAAGATCAAGTATAGACATTTGAACATCGTTTCATCCGATTGGAAGAAACTGGCGGCTTTTTATGTGGAGGCCCTGGGTTGTGAAACAGTGTCACCCGAGCGCGATCTCTCCGGGTCGTGGATTGAAAAGGCCGTGGGGGTGGAAGGGGCCAAGATATCGGGTATCCATGTGCGGCTTCCCGGTCACGGCGATAAGGGCACGACCATCGAGATCTTGCAGTATGCCGACAACCTGCCCAAGCCTGCTACTCATGCCAATCGGGAGGGTTTCGGGCACATCGCCTTCGAAGTCGACGACGTGGAAGCGGCGACGGAGCGGGTCCTGGCACACGGCGGCAGCAAGGTCGGTGACATCGCCTCCGGATCGGTCGCAGGGACTGGACGCGTCACGCTCGTTTACCTGGCGGATCCCGAGGGGAATATCGTGGAACTTCAGTCCTGGGGCTGAGGGATCGGCACTGTGACAAACCGGGAGGAAGGAGACTGTTGTCTATGAACGACATGACCCGTCGATCGTTTGTGAAGACCTCGATGGCTGCGGTGGGGGGCGTTGCCACGGCGTCAAAGGCATGGGCCGAGATCCGAGGCGCCAACGAGGACATCCGCCTGGCCATCGTGGGGGTCCGAAAGAAGGGGATAGAACACCTCGCGGCCTTTCGCAAGGTGCCGGGTGTGCGCATCGTCGCGCTCTGCGATGCGGACACGCAATTTCTGGATCTCGAGAAGAAACACTTCACGGACCGCAACGAGACGGTCAAGACCTACATCGACTACCGATACCTGATGGAGGACAAGGACATCGATGCGGTTGTGCTGTCCGTGCCCGACCATTGGCATGGGGTGATGACCGTCTGGGCTTGTCAGGCCGGCAAGGACGTCTACGTGGAAAAACCGACCTCCCATAGCATCTGGGAAGGCCGCAAGATGACGGAGGCGGCGCGGAAGTATCATCGGATCGTGGGCGTCGGCTCACAGGAACGCTCCGATGTCGGATTGTTGGCGGTGGCAGACTACCTCAGGCAGGGTCATTTGGGGCCCGTCCGTTACGCGCGGGCCATTTCCTACGGTCTGCGTGAGAGCATCGGTAAAGTCAACGGCCCTCAACCGATCCCGACGACCTGTGATTACGATCTCTTCCAGGGGCCGGCGCCCCTGACTCCGCTGATGCGGGAGAAGCTGCACTATGACTGGCATTGGATATGGTCGACGGGTACCGGTGAGATGGGCAACCTCGGTGGCCACGTCGTGGATGACTGTCGCTGGATGAATGACATCACAACGACCGCGCGGGGCGCGATCTCTATCGGGGGACGATTCGGCTACGATGACGACGGAGAGACCCCCAACACGCAGATTACTTACTATGACTTTGAACAGTTTCCCATACTCTACGAAATCCGCGGCTTGCCCCGCAGCAAAGGCAATCGCGCGACGGACCGCCATCGTGGCATCCGCTTTGGCCTGATCATCCAGTGCCAGGAGGGGTACTTCGCGGGCGGCCGTAGCGGAGGCTGGGTCTATGACAACGATGGCAAGAAGATCAAGCAGTTCCCTGGAGATAGCGGCGGGGGACATCAGGCGAACTTCATCGCGGCGATGCGCAGCCGGAAGGTCAGTGATCTCAACGCGGACATCCTCGAAGGGCACCTCAGCGCGACTCTATGTCACATGGGAAATATTTCCTATCGGTTGGGCCACAGAAAACCAGTGAAGGCAATCCAGAAGGCAATCGCGGCAAATGAACTCCTAAGCGATGCCTTTGATCGGTGCCTCGATCATCTGAAGGCCAACGAAATAGATCTCGGTAAGGTGTCCATGACGATCGGCCCCATGCTGAGCTTTGACCGAGAGCGGGAGAGGTTCGTGGGCCAGGACAGTGAGTATGCCAACATGTTCTTGAAGCGAAACTATCGGGCGCCCTTTGTGGTCCCTGAGACGGTATAGATTTGTGAGAGCCTCTATGACACAGGATTATCTGCGCTGGGTCGCAGACAGCACCAAGACGACCTGGTGGCACGACTCCGCCGAACCGAACGAATTGGCCGTGGGTCTGGAGCGAGGTGCGGTCGGTGTCACCACCAATCCCTTCTTGGCCGCTCTGGCCCTTTCGCGCCATCGAGAGCGGTGGTCCGATGAGATCCGGGCCGTCTTTGCGGAAGGTCTGGAGCCGGAAGAGCGGGCCGGGGCATTAATGGGCATCGCCGTCCGACATGCCGCCCGACAGGTCCATGGGGAATTTAAAAGCAGCAAGGGCCGGAGGGGTTATGTCTGCGCCCAGGTGAATCCCGCGCGTGCGGCAAACAGAGAGGCCATGTTGCGGATGGCCCGTCGGTTCAGCCGCTGGGCTCCGAACATCGCGGTGAAGCTGCCTGCCACGGCCGCCGGCCTGGACGTGCTGGAAGACTGCACGGCCGAGGGGATTACCTGCGCTCTGACGGTGAGTTTCACCCTCCCGCAGGTCTTGGCGGCCGCGGAGCGCTACCGTAAGGGGATGGAGCGGGCAACATCGAACCGTGTCGAACCGGGCAAGTGCTTCTCGGTCATCATGATCGGCAGGCTGGACGATTACCTGCGCGAGGTGGCCCATGACAGGCAGGCGGGCGTGACCGAGGAAGACATCCGGCAGGCAGGGCTGGCGGTGACGAAGCGGGCCTGTTCTCTCTACCGGGAACGGGGCTATGAGACCGTGATGATCGTGGCCGCCCTGCGGGGGACCTACCACATGACGGAACTGGCAGGGGCAGAAGTCACGATGTCGATTGCTCCATCCTATCAGGAGCAGTTGGTCTCTCCCGATCTGCCGCATGAGGAACGCATGGACGTGCCGATCGACGAGGACGTAATTGAGAGGCTGGCAACACTTCCGGAATTTATACAGGCCTACGAGCCGGAGGGCATGAAGCCACCGGAGTTTATCACCTATGGTGTGACTCAGAAGACCTTGGCCCAGTTCTATGAAAGCGGTTGGAAACTGCTGGAGACCTTTGAGGACGTCTGAGTTCATATAGTTAATCGTTGTCGTAATCGTTGTCGTAATCGAAACGCTAGACTGCCCAATAGAGATATCGATTACGATTACGACAACGACAACGAAGGCAAATCAGCAGACTGGAAACGATTGGGGATGACTTTCATCCTGTCGCAAAGATTAGGAGCACGATTATGAGCGAGAACATTAATCGCCGCCGATTCTTGAGTACTGCCGTTGCCTCCAGTGCCTTCGCCATTGTGCCGCGGCACGTGTTGGGCGGTAGGGGCTATGTCTCCCCCAGTGAGAAGGTGACGGTGGCTCATATTGGCATGGGGACCCAAGGGTTTCGCGAACTCGGAAGCCTGCTCGAAACACCCGAGATACAAATTGTGGCCGTGTGTGACCCGAATCGCGCGAGCAGTGACTATGTGGAGTGGGGCAAGCACAGCGTGCGAAATCGCATACGGAGCTACCTGGACAACTCCTCCTGGCGCGCCGGCGACAGCGGCTGTCCCGGAGGCCGAGACGTGGGCCGCGAGGTGGTGGACACCTACTACGCCCGGCACCGGGGCAAAGAGGGTTTCCAAGGGTGTCGCGCTTACGCCGATTTTCGCGAGTTGCTGGCAAACGAGAAGGACCTCGATGCGGTAAAGATCATGACGCCCGACCATTTACACGCCACCATCTCCATTGCCGCGATGAAACGGGGCAAGCATGTCCTCATACACAAACCGATCGCCAACCGGCTGGCGGAAGGCAGGATGGTGCTCGAGGCCGCGGAACGGGCGGAGGTGGCGACACATCTGCTGGCCTATGGCAGCGGCGCGGGCAACGGTAAGATCGTGGCGCGGATCAAGGAGGGGGTCATAGGCCCGCTGCGCGAGATACACAACTGGACCAACCGGCCGGTGTGGCCGCAGTACACCGAGATCCCCACGGACAGACCCCCGGTCCCCGCGGGATTCGATTGGGATCTATGGCTGGGGCCCACGCTCCCCCGGCCCTATCACCCGCACTACACCCATACGGTGTTCCGCGGCTGGTATGACTTTGGGGGAGGCTCCATGGCGGACATGGGGATCTACAGCCTGTGGCCGGTGTTCACCGGGTTGAACCTGAAGGCGCCCCTGAGTGCCGAAGCCTGGGCCACCCATACCTGCACGATTGTGGACCGTGTCAGCCGGACCGTCAAGAATGATTTCTCCTACCCGACGGCCTGCTCGATTCGTCTGAGTTTCGCGCCCCGCCAGGGCATGCCGGCCCTGGATCTGTTCTGGTATGACGGCGGCATGAAACCGCGCTTGCCGGACGAGCTTGAAGCGCAGCATGTGGAGATGGCCCGCGAGGGTATCCTCTTCGTGGGTGATCGGGGCGCCATCTTAGCGGGCTTCAACGGGCAGAGTCCCCGCATCTTTACGAGGGGAGCAAACAAAACCCTGCGCGTCGAAGCGGACTCGCCGTCAGGGACTGATCGGAGGCAAGGGGGACGCCGCGCCCGCCACCTCCCGTGGGTTCAGGCCTGCCGAGGGGGCGACCCTTCTCCGGGAAGTTTCCAGAACGCCGGCGCGATTACGGACGCCGTCAATCTCGGCACGGTCGCCCTGCGCGCGGGGAAGAAGGTCTTATTCGATAGTGACAGCATGCGAATCACCAACGTGCCCGCGGCCAACCGATACCTGGTGCGCGACTACCGAGAGGGGTGGGAGTTGCAGCGCGGTTAAAGGTATTTGCCGATCCCTAATCAATGACGATCTTATCGCCGGCACGCGCGTGCAGCTCGGCATTGGCATTGCCATTCTTGAGGCTGATCTCAAGCGTACCACAGGATCCCTCGATTATGAAGAGTCGGTCAGCCTCTGCTGCATCGTACGTGGGGTAGGACGGCATGCTCTCCCTACGCGTCCCCAGCGTCACGGAGTAGTGAGTCTGGCCCTGGGGAGGGAGATTGGTGACGCAGTTACCGAAGCGATCAATACGGACCACCAGGCCCTCGCGGCCCTTCAACGGCAGATCGAGGTGCTTCAGCTTCGTTGTCGCGGGACCGAGGGCCTCGAACTTGCCCCGATCCACCTCGGCAACGGCCTGGGCAAACAGATCGCGGCCGTGGAAGGTGCGACTGGCCTCGGCGGGAACCGGTATCTCCCGCTGGGCGACCACGCTCTCCAATTTGAGGGTCTCCCAGAGGATGCCGTTGTCCGGGGCAACGAAGCTGTACCGGGTCGTCTGCACGGCCACGGCCTTTCTATCGCTGCCCACGCCGGGATCGACCACACAGCAAAACACCGACCCCGTGGGAAAATAGCGGTAGCTCCGGCTGAGCAGCCAGGATGCCTCGACTAGGCACTGTGGCGTCACGTCATGACAGAGATCGACGATGCGGGCATCGGGCGCGTGTTGGCAGATCACGCCCTTCATGACGCCAACATATTCGCCCACGCCAAAGTCTGTCAGCAATACGATCATGTTTCGATGCGAGAGGATTCCACGGCTACCAAGCGACTGTCCTCGACTCTCTTCGCGATGTTCTTCTTCTCCGCGTGGGAAATCCTGGCGATGTGAAATGTCCGTCCCCGCGGGAGGCGGCTATCGACGCCCACCCAGGGGATTCTCATACCAGAAGACACCGATGCCTTTGCCCTGGTGTCTCTCTTCACAGGTCAGCACGTCCAAGTCGCCGTCACCGTCGATATCGAAGAGTTCGATGAGGTCAAACTTGATCCCTTCCGGCCCGCTGATATCATTCACGTGCCAGACCTTCTCATGCGGTGTTTCGTCGTAACTCAGCCAGACGACCCCGCGTTTGGGGGGTGTGGCGTTTTCACAGGAGTAGACGATGTCGGCTTTGCCGTTACCATCGATGTCGCCGACTCGCACGGCCTTGGCGCTGCCAATGCCCGCGGGATGGGCAACCTTCATCACCTGGACGGGCCAGGGGTCGGACGGAACAGAGGGAGGACGAAACCAATGAATCTCGTCTGGCTTGACGGCGGCAATGATGTCGCGATGACCATCGCCATCCAGGTCGGCGGCATCCAGGAACATCACCTCTCGTCCGGCCGCCCCGATGCGGTGTTCCGGCCAGTTGCCTGCGACGGCGTCTGTGCCGGGGTTTTCCAACCAGAGGATGCCGGAGTTGCCGCCCTTGCGGTCCGACACCACCAGGTCGAGATTGCCGTCCCCATCCATATCGACCGAGGCGAGTGACATGATCCATCCCGCCCGGTAGAGTAGGTGGAGTTTCCAGTCCGTCAGAGCGCGGGGATCGGCCGGTGACTGCAGCCAGCCGACCAAGCCATCTTTCCCCTTCGAGGCAAGCGCGAGGTCAACGCCGTCCCTCCCATCAATCTGCATGGGCAGGGCGTACATCCAAGCGGTCTGCGCCACGGTTGCCGGAATGGCTTCGGTCACCCAGGCCTCGGGATGGAGATAGCGGCTGGACGCCTTAGGTGCCCAATGCACGAACATCGACCTTGTCCTGCCCTCGCAACTGCTGATGACGTCGATCGCGCCGTCACCGTCCAGATCGCAAAAGACGGCATCCTCGACCGAGGGCGTCTTCCCCACCGTCACCGCGGGCCAGGCAGTCTTTGCTCGACCGTAACCGGGATGAAGGTAGACGCGCGTGACACCGCCTTCTTCCCATCCCGTGGTGATGTCGAGTCGTTCATCCCCATTGACGTGGGAAAGCTTCACCCCGTCGGCGCCGCGCGAAGAATCGTCAATCACGTGACGTTTCCAAGGGTGTTCTGTGGAGAGTTCTGTACTTGCCTGCGCGAGTAGGCCAGCAGGCGTCATCAGCAGGCATGCCGCAGCCGTGAGCATCAGAGTGTGAGTATGCATGTTCATGTCCCGATGTATTTGAGCAGCATATCGCTCTATTCGACCGCGGTCAAGGTGGGGCTCAGTGTGTTTATGTGGCGGGGGGCTTATCCAATTCGATCCTGTCTTCAGTCGAGGAGTTTCTGCACGTCCTCGAGCAGATTGCTGAGGTCCTCTTTGATGACACCCCAGACGATCTGGTCATCAATAGTGTCGTAGCCGTGGACCAGTATGTTTCGGAAGGAGACGATGTCCCGATGGTCCTGTATTTGGCGAAGGATGCCAGAGTCATCACGACCGATGCGATTGAGAGCTTCTCCCATTATCTCGAACTTACGTTCCACGGCACTGCGAAGGAGTTCATCGGAGGTATAGTCCTCAAACGTGCAGCTGGCAATAAATCCCTTGATGGCCTCTCCCGCTCGGACTATATCATGAAGATGGGCGAGGATCTCGTCCTTCATAAAGAGGGATCCTTTCCTTCAGAACACACTTCCTGAAATATGGGTTTCGAAGGCCTGTGAGGGTTAGGAGGTCGACCTCACATCCGAGTGTGTCCTGAAGTCGGTGGAGAAGGCCAAAGAATCGCTTCGCTGGACGAATCGCAGGTGTCTCGAATTCCACCAGTAGGTCCACGTCGCTATACTCGGAAGAGTCCCCGCGCGCCACGGATCCAAAGGCGTCAAGACGCCTGACGTCGAAATCCAGACACGCAGGCACTACAGCTTTTCTTATGTCTTCGATGGTCATATTGAAATGATGCGCTATGGAAGGGACTGAATCAAGTACAGAGTGAAATTCGTCATTTTCTGCGGCGGTAGCCAATCGGTGCAATGAACCCCCAAGGCCTCAGTAAGTCTATTTGACGACGGAACTTAGGGCTAGCGCATCACCTCATAGCCACGGCGCTCTGCGTCTTGTTCGATGAAATCCAGGATGGCCGTGAAGTCGCCCTCGGGGGTGATGCGATCCTTGGCCACCAGTTTTCGGATGCGTCTGCTCTGAAACCCCTTGGGGTTGATCTCTAGCGTCATCTTGAATCCATGGTCTTGCCACTTCTTTCCCGGTATGGGGATCGCGATGCCCTCGCCCTCGTTGGTGAGAGACTGAACGGTGCCGTCCTCGCCGATGTCCAGGTTGCGTTTGATCACGTACATGAAGATGGGAAAGCGGGTGATATACCACTTGCCCTTGGCGTCCTTGGCAATCTGCTGGGCCACCTTCATGGGCTGCACGTCCAGTGACTCGAGCAGGTCGTTGAGGAGGAGAGTCATGGCCTCATTGTAGCTGTGCTCTTGGTCCCGCAGGGCCCGGGCGGCGAGGGTGGTCCCCAAGAGGTTGGAGAAGTTGTCTTCCCAGGAGAAGGCCGAGGCGAATTCGGGGACCGCCCCCGTAGCCCTGTAGCCGAACCAGGTGAGGATCTCATGCCAGACGGTGGCGTTGTAGGCGAAGTGTTCGCCCAGATGGATGGCAACCTCCTCGGCGATCTCGTCGCGGTTCTCGAAGGATGCCCAGTCGGCCGGGTAGTCGAGCGTGACATAGTACCGGGTCGGCTCGCGCAGGCTGAATCGCCACTGACGCTTTTCCGCCAGGATGTTTTCCAGGCACATCCCCGCCAGGTAGGCCGTCCAGTCTGCTGATTTGCGCAGATGGGCGACGTCCACGTGACCTGCCTTGGTGGTATAGACGATCCCCGATCTCTCTTCCAGGCTATAGTGATAGCGGTGCTTGCCCAGGCGATGGGGCTCGATGAACTTGTTCGGATAGGAGTGACAGGGTACGGCACCTTTGCGGAGTCTGGGAGTGCCATTGTAATCTTGCAGGTTGTTGTAGTAACACCCCGAAAGGATGACTACAGTCACCGCAGGCAAGAGCGTACGCACCACTCCTTCTGCGAGTCCACACATCTTCTTCGACAAATCTCACCTCCCGAGGTCCAAATCCTGGCTTAAGCGGCATCCCAGTCCCGACTGAAGCGACCGTATCCACCAGGCCGACGACGGTGCACCAATTATACCACAATCGGGAGAGATGCGGCGGAGAACCGTCCACCTGCTGTTGCCGTGATGACCGGTGCGGTGCGGGCAAGCGTTTGGCGTAGAGATTGGGATCCTCTGCGTGGCCCTCGGTGTCTGTCTCATGGGTCTAAAGAGCAGACTGCGTGTTCAAGATGTCCTCGTACTCGGCACAGTACTCTTTGCGTTGGCAGGTCTTACAGTGACTTCCCCGCCAAATGGCGTCAAACTGTTCCATGACCTGTTCGACGATGACGGGCTCATCTGTGATGAGGCCGGATTCGAAGTTGCGGCGATCGGGACTCTTGGCGCCAACGCCCGCACCGGTGAGATTGGCGCTGCCAGTGTACACGACCTCGCCATCGATGATGGCAGATTTCAGGTGGACGCGCGGGCAGAGCATCATTTCCAGGCCTTCATCGAGCGCTGGATATCGTTTGTAGTCCCGCCAGAAGCGCGGGCCCGGATTTTTGGCGTGCAAGATTCGCAGCTCTACTCGCTTGCCACAGAGACGGGAGAGCAGCTCGAGGAAGGGGACCATCTTCCCGTGCCGATCCACGTAGAGATCCTTGAGGTCGGAAGTCGCCAGCCACAGGAATCTGCGGGCCTTGGGGATCTCCCTGCAGATGAGTTTGAGGTAGATCTCTCTGTCGGTGACGAATTCGAACACGGGCGATCCTTCATCCTTCTGTTACGGGCTCCGGGGTTCGGCTGGGACCCTCGCTGCCGTTCGGTTCGGGGCTGCTTTCTGCCACGTCCGCGCCGCTCTGAGCAGCGGGCACCTCGGGCGGCCTTTTGAGTTCATCGATGGTGGGAAGATCCTTCAACGAATCAAGTCCAAACACCTCCAGAAATCGCCTGGTGGTGCCGTACTGCATCGGTCGACCGATGATGTCCGCCCGTCCGACCATCTTGACCAGTCCTTTGGACATCAGCCCCCGAATCATCTCCCCCGAGGCGACGCCGCGGATGGCTTCAATATCGGCGCGAATGGCAGGTTGTTTATAGGCGATGATCGCCAGGGTCTCGATAGAGGCGGGACTGAGCTTGCTCTCGCCGCGCACCCTGATCAGTTTTTGCAGCCAGAGGTTGTAGCAGGGCAGGGTGAGCATCTGCAGGCCGCCGGCGATCTGTTCGATGCGAAAGGCGCTCTGGTTCGTCTGGTATCGTTCGTTGAGTTGCTGAATGCACTGTCTGCTCTGCTGGCCGGTGGTCTCGACGATGGCGGCCAGTTTTGTGAGGGTCACGGGTTCGTCACTTGCGAAGAGGACCGCTTCGATGACCGACTCGATCGTGACCTCCGGGTCTGCCTCTGTCTCGGTCGGGCGCCTGTCGTCGGTGGGGGCCGATGCGGATGCCGAGTCTGAGTCCTCGCTCTGCGCCGGCGGGTCAACGGTGTCGGGGGGCAACTCGCTCATAGAGGTTTCCACTCGAAGGGATCGGCGTCTTTGCTGCTCTGCCGCAAGGTGATGCCCGGCAGCAGGCTTTTCAGTTGCCGGGCGATGTGCTTGAGGGCGAAGCGTTCGGAGACGGTGTGTGAAAGGCAGATGCAGGTCAGCCCGGCTTCCTGTGCCTCCAAGGCGCGGTGGTGTGTGAGTTCGCCCGTGACATAGAGGTCGGCGCCCTGGGTCACTACCTCGGAGAGAAGGTCACCGCACGAACCGGCACAGACGGCCGCGGTTTTGAGTTGTCGGTTGTGTTTGCCGACGATGCCTGCCGTCCGCGCCCCCGTGGCCTTTTTGAGGCGTGCCAAGACCTCCTGGAGTTTCGCCGGATGCGCCAAGGGCCCGATGCGTCCCAGGCCCAGGCGGTTTTCCAGGTCGTAGTGACGAAAGACGTCAAACGCGGGCGTATCATAGGGGTGGGCCCGATGGAGGGCGGCGATGGCGCCTCCAACCGCCGCCGCCGTGACCACCGTCTCTAGCTTGATTTCCGCCACGGTCTCCCGCCGCCCGCGCTGTCCCACGGTGGGATGGGCACCCGCCAAGGGCAAGAAGGTTCCGGTCCCTTCTGTCTGGAATCCGCAGTGGGAATAATGGCCGATGCTGCCCGCACCACTGGCATAGAGGGCGTCCGCCACTTTGTCGAGGCTGTCCTGCGGGACGAAGGTGACGATCTTGTAGGAGGGACCTCCGGGATCCTCCACGAAATCACCCAAGGGCCTGGCCTGCGTCATGCCGACGGCTTGGGCCAAGGCATCATTGACGCCGCCGGGCGCCACATCCATGGCGGTGTGGAAGGAGTAGAGGCCGATGCCGGAACGAATCAGATCGTAGAGATGGGCGGCGGGGCCTTCGGCCGTGATGCGTTTGACGCCTTTAAACATCACGGGATGGTAACTCAAGATGAGGTCAGCCTTGACCTTTTTGGCCTCAGCCACCACTGCGCGGGTCGTGTCGATGGTGAGCAGGATTCGCCGCACTTGGACACTGGTGTCTCCGATGAGCAGGCCGACGTTGTCCCAGGCCTGGGCCCAGCGCAGGGGAGCGAGTGTTTCGATGGCAGCGGTCACCGCTTCGATCTTCACACCGGTCTCCGGCATTGGGACTGAATTTCCTCGCTAAAGGCGGTCTTGACCTGCTCGGTGACGGGGCCGACCTTGCCGGTGCCCACGGTATGCTTTTCGATGCCGATGACCGGCAGGACTTTCATGATGATATTGGTTAGAAAGACTTCATCTGCCCCCAGCAAGTCGTCTATGGTCAAGTCCTTCTCGACCAGGTCGATGCCGTCACGAATGGCGATGTTGCAGACGTTTTTCCGGCTGACCCCCGGGAGGATGGGCGTCTCTATGGGCGGCGTCATGAGTTTGCCGTCTTTCACCAGGAAGCAATTGCTGACACATCCCTCGGCCAGGCGGTCTTCCGTGGTAAACCAAATCGCTTCCGCGGCGTTCTTTCGATGGGCCTGTTTCAAGGCGGACATGCGGGTGAAACAGCTGGTGGTTTTGTGTCCCACCAAGGGATCTGTGGCGTTCTGCCGAATGGGACAGAGGACCGTTTGCACGCCTTTGCGGTAGTAGTCTTCGGGATAAGGCTCGAATGAGGTGGCCGAGACCAGGAGCGTCGAAGGGTGGGCGTCGTCCTCCGCAAACACGGGACCGGTGGAAAGGGTCAGGCGAATGCGGGCCTCCGTCAAGCCGTTGGACCGGAGGACTTGATGAATGGCATCAGTGAGGACTTCTCTGTCTTGGGTCATGCGGATAGCCAGTTTGGCCGCGGAGAAACAGAGGCGATCGAGATGGTCTTTCAGACTAAAGACGATCCCGTTGTGACAGCGCATGGTTTCAAAGAGGCCCGCTCCGTAGAGGAATCCGGCGTCGTTGGCCGGGATCGTGGCCAGGTCGGAATCGACGATCCTGTCGTTTAGATATACTTTGCTCATATCGTCTGTGTTGTGCCAGTTGGAAGCCTGGCTTTGTCTGAAAACTCCGTCGTCGGCCCGAGAGCGAGCAATTTTTTCGCCTGGCAAAGACGGCGAAGCAGGCGATGTTTGTTCTATCGTCGATGCAGCCGGATGCAGCCAGGCGGAAAAAGGGCCGCTCGAAGCCAGATCGAGTTTTCTGACACAGCCTAGGAGGCAGTCAGCGCCCTGGGGATGTTCTGATTCTGCGTCTGGACGCCGGCGATCCCCGCTAAGAGGGCACGCGCTTTGGTGATGGTTTCCTGGTACTCGGCCAACGCGTCGGAATCAGCCACAATGGCGCCACCTGTCTGGGCAAATGCGGTCTGCCGGGTGATGATAATGGTTCGTATGGCGATGTTCAAGCACGCGTTCCCATCGACCCCGATAAAACCGATGCTGCCCGTGTACAGGCCTCGGGCGGTCGGTTCTGTCTCGTCAATGATTTCCATCGATCGGATTTTTGGGGCACCCGTGATGGAGCCTCCCGGAAAGGTGGCCTGGAGCAGATCGCGAAAGCGGGTGTCGTCTGCCAGTTGTCCGGAGACCGTGGCGACGGCGTGGAACAGGGTCGGATAGGCCTCGATGCTCCGCGCTTCTGCGACATGGCGTGTCCCCGGTATGCAGATTCGGGCCAGATCGTTGCGCTCCAGGTCGATGATCATGTTGAGTTCGGCAAGCTCCTTGGGACTATGCAGCAGGTCCTGTACGCCGGCCCGATTGGCTAGCTCGTCGTTGGCTAGCCGCGGCCGCGTCCCTTTGACCGGTCGTGTCGTGATCAGGTTGCCCGTTCGTTTGAGGAACATCTCCGGAGAGGCACTCACGACGGAAAATCCGGGCCAAGCCAAGTAGGCCGCAAAGGGGCTGGCGTTGTGCTGGTTCTGCCAATGAAACAGGTCGATGCCCTTGCCCCGGAAAGGACAGTCGAAGCGGCGTGAGAAATTGACCTGATAGGTCTCGCCGTCCCGGATGTACGCCTTGATCTTCTGAACCTGTTTTAAATAGGTTGCCGGACTCATGTTGCCGTGTGTGCCCGCGACATCGATCGCCTCCATGTCGGCACGATCGAAGGTGCGATACTCGATCTGAGTGGCTTGATCCAGGCAGTCGCTCAGCTTGTCAAAGGCCGCTCGACACCCGGCCACCCGGTCGTCCAATTCCAGCGCGATGAGCCAGGTGGCCCGAGTATGGTAGTCGTATGCGATGAGACTGTCATAGAAGCCCAGGCGTATGATGGGCATCTGAAGATCATCACGGGTGGTCGTGGGAAGGTCCTCGAGGTAGCGCCCCAGGTCATAGCTGAATGAACCCATCCAGCCCCCGCAGAACATCTCCCTCGGCAGGGGTGTTGGTTGATCGGATGCCAGGATGTATCTGGAGAGCGCTCGGTCCAGCCTACCGAGGGGGTCTGTCTGGCCGATCCGACATTCGAACAGGTCGATGGGATCCGCGGCCCAATAGGAAAAACGTCCCCCGCAGGCCTTTGCATCGTTGCCTCCCAGGATGGCAGGGCAGCGCCGTTGGGAAAAGAGTTGGTTCAGACCGCGCAGATTGGGTGTGAGGGCCAGGCGCCGGGTCTTGATCCGACAGTGGACCGGCGGGGCGGGGGGAGCGATTGCCGGTGCGGCCATCAGTCACCTCCTGAGTTGATCTCTGTGACGATGGCGACTCCGGCCGAGGTTCCCAGGCGGTCCGCGCCCGCCTCCAGGAAGGTCAGGGCCTGCTGGGCCGTTCGGATCCCTCCGGCGGCCTTCACCTTGCAGTTGGGGGCCTGGTCCTTCATCAGTCGCACGTCTTCGAAGGTCGCGCCGCCGGCCGCATGAAGCCCGGTACTGGTCTTCAGGAACGTCACGCCCGCCGTCTGGACTTGTCGGCAGGCAAAGACCTTCTGGTCGTGCGTGAGGGCGGCGGCCTCGATGATGACCTTGAGTGTCACCTCGGGCCGCACGCTACGACAGACCCCGAGTAGGGTCTTCAATTGGTACTGAATGGCTTGGGCGTCTTCTTCAATCACGGCCGCCAGATCGATGACCATGTCCAGTTCATCGGCGCCGGCGAAGATCAACTCTTTGGCCTGGGCGGCTTTGGTCTGGGTCGTCTCGCTGCCCAGAGGGAAGCCGATCACGGACGTGACCTTGATCTGAGAGCCGTGCAAGCGATCGGCGACCGGCGCCACCCACCGCGCTGCGACACAGACGGAGTGGAAGGCGTATTGTTGGGCTTCATTGCAGAGCGTGTGGATCTGCTCTGTGGTGGCGGTGGGGCTCAAGAGGGTGTGATCCAGCAACGCTGCAATCGATGTCTTCTCTAAATCGGTCACCGGCTGATGCTTTCTTGGGCAGCGAAATGAGCCACGGCTTCCCCCACGCTGCGAAAGACCCCCGTGGCCGTTTGTGTGACGAAGACCGAAGGCCTCTGCTGGGCCGTCCAAATCACATAGACCTCCTTGCCGGCTTCGTGGGCGTGTTGCAACTCCCGCTCCACACCGCTCGATAGGGACGCTCGTCCGTCCGTGCCGGTGGGGATAAGACTGACGATCATATCGGATTGGTCGATCAAGAGAAAATCCCGGGCATAGGTCTGGCTGTTGATGTCTCGTTCTATCTGCAGGATCTCGTCACAGTTGAGGGTGACGCGCTTTCCCTGCAGGACCTGTTCGACCGTGTCGCTGCCCCGGTTGCGGGCCTCCCGCGCCAGTTGCGGCAAATGGGCATCCTCCACGTCCGCCGGATCGAAACAGACCAGGATCGAGTGCATCCGCTTGCGGAAGGCATCGATCTCGGCCTGTATGGCGGGCTGACCCACGACGGCCGTCATGGGGAAGCTGAGGTAGGCCTTGTGTTTGTCGCGTGCAAACAGGAGATTGTAGAACGTTTCGATGGTGTCCTGTTGATTGCCCCGGGCTAAGCAGTAGAAGGGGATGTTTTCCCCCACGCCACGCCGGAGCATGTCGGTGCCGATGATCTCTTCCTCACGCCAAACCATCAGGTCTTTGAGCGTATGATCGATCACGTGTTCCGCCAGGAGGCGGCGGTGCAGGGAGGAGACACAGTCGAGCAGGCAGATGTAGAGATCGGCGTTGAGTTCTCTCATTTGGTCGAAGTCGACCGCCGGAAAAAGCCCATGGCGCCAGCGGAAGGTCGCATGCGTGTTGACGATCACATGTTCTGCGTCACGTGATTGCGTGATGATGTCCTTGAACACGCAGCGCCGCAGAGAATTGAGTCGGGGCATGGGGATATCGAGGATCTTGCCGGGGGGGATGTCAGGGCCTTCCCGGTACATCATGTCCCCGACGTTGAATTGAGTCAATGTGTGTCCCTGGGTGGTCCCGCGGCGGGCCACCTTATTGAGATAGCACTTCTTGTCCACGCCGACCATGCCTGTCACTACGACAATCATAGGTTTGACTCCCGAGGGGACCGCAGCTTTAGTGAGTAGAGATGATGCCCCTTTACGTCCACTCTCTACAAGTTCTCCAGTCGTTCCTGGCGATCGTGATCTTTCAGTGCCTGCACGAGTCCTGTCAGGTCGCCCCCCAGGATCTTATCCAAACTGTACAGCGAGAGGCCGATGCGGTGATCTGTCACCCGGTTCTGCGGGAAGTTGTAGGTGCGGATTTTGGAGGACCGATCGCCGGAGCCAATCATCAACTTCCGTTGCGAGTCACGCTCTGCCCGCTTTTCACGTTCATGGTGTTCGTATAGGCGACTTCGCAGGATGCGCCACGCCTTGGCGCGGTTCTTGTGTTGGCTCTTCTCGTCCTGCATACTGACGGTGATGCCGGTGGGGGTATGTTCCAGTCGGATGGCGCTGCTGACCTTGTTGACATTTTGACCGCCCGGCCCGCTGGAGCGGGAGACGTGTTCGATGACATCCGCCGGATCGATCTCGATGTCTATGGCCTCGGGCTCCGGCAAGACCGCCACAGTCGCTGCCGACGTGTGGATGCGGCCTTGAGACTCCGTTTCCGGGACCCGCTGGACACGATGCCCGCCTCCCTCATAGCCTAGATCCGCCCAGACGCCTTCGCCCTTGACGCCGAGAATGACCTCCCGAAACCCTCCCATTTCGGAGACGCTCAGATCGAGTTGCTCCACCTTCCACCCGCGACTGTCGGCATAGCGGGTGTACATGTCGTAGAGGTCACGGGCGAACAGGGCCGCTTCGTCGCCGCCGGTCCCGGCCCTGATCTCCAAGATGATCGACCCGATGTTCACGTCGTCCGCCATCACCAAGCTGCTCTGCATGCACTCCAACAACTGGGCCTGTTGGGCTTCGAGCGTCTTGATCTCCTCCTCGGCCAGGGCCCTGAACTCATCGTCGGAATCGGGGTCCTGCAGCAGGTCCTGCGCGTCGGCGACGCCTATGACTGCCGCTTCGTATTGACGGTAGTCTCCCACAATCGATTTGAGTTGTCCCTGCTCCTTGGCCAGCGCGATCAACCGATTGGGATCGCAGGCCACTTGGGGGTCGGCAATGAGGGCATCGATTTCACAGGATCGCTGCTTCATCGCTGCAAGTTTTTTGAGCAGGGTTGAATTCTTTGCAGGCATGCGACACACTCCGCCCGACTGATGTCATGACTTGCGGCCGCCGTGCGACCGTCCGCCCAGCGCCGGGACTCCAACGAAAAAGGCCCCTGTCCCCTGCAGAACAGGATCAGAGGCATTCACACATAGGGCAAGGTGTGGTGAACTATCGCTATTGAGCCGGTTCCTTTTTCGCGATCTTCATATAGCTCGTGCCATACTTCTTTTGGAATCGCTCAATGCGTCCCGCTGTGTCGATAAACTTCTGTTTTCCAGTATAGAAAGGATGGCAGCGAGAGCATATTTCCGCGTGAATTTCCTTGGCCGTACTCCGGGTTTCGAATGTGTGTCCACAACCGCAGCGCACCATGACTGTTTGGTATTGCGGATGTATGTCCTTTTTCATGGGTCTAGGGCTCCTAAACGGAAACGCTTCATACTAGCAGGGAAACTCCGTTTATCAACAAGTTTTTGTGATTTGTTGATGATCTCCCGCTTACCGGCCGAAAAAAAATGGTCCGCTCACAACAATTTGCTACAATTTGCGTAATAATACAAGCGGTCGTCCGGGGGTCGTCACGGCCATAGAGGGTCATCCGTCATCAAGCATGACCGTCATTCGCGATGACAAGAACACGAGGTGTAGTGCTATGAGTTCAATGGGTGGAGCGAGGTCTCCGATTCGAAGTGGGCAGGCAAGCCGAGATCCCCTTGCACTGGGATGGACTGTCTGTGCGTTGCTCGTGGTCCAGGCCTTCCTGGGCTGCCAGACGCCGGACCGGACCGTCGATGCGGACGAGTTGACTGCCGCAGCGCCGGTAGTGTCGCCGATTGAACTCCTTCCCGGAGAGACGAGCATCAAGGTGCAGACCGTCGAGACGGCGCCCAAGCCTGCAGCCCCTCCGCGGGGGAAGATCGTGCTGGAGAGCGCCGTGTGTGATTTTGGCGATGTCACCCCCGCGGCCAAGCCCAAGGGGTTTTTTGAGTTCAAGAATGAGGGGCAGGGACCGCTGAGAATCACCCGCGTGCAGGGCTGTTGCGGCGCGGTGATCAAGCTGAGCAAAAACGGCCAGGTTGTCGATACCAAGAAGGGCCTCGATCTGGCGCCCGGAGAGACGGGCAGACTCGATGTGACCTACAGCTTCACCTACATCGGGCCCATGGAGAAGAAAATACACCTGTTTACGGACGATCCTGACAACAAGAATGTGGTTTTGACGATCAAGGGCCGGGTGGTGCGTAAGCTCAGTTGGACTCCGGGCCGGCTCAAGCTGTTTCTGGACAAAGAAAACGCAGGATGTCGATCGATTACCATTAAGAGCCTGGACGGGAAGCCTTTTGCCTTGAAGTCCTTCCGCGTGACGGGCAACTGCATGTCCCTGGATGTCGATCCCAACCAGGAGGCCACTGAGTTTACCCTGCAGCCTCAGGTGGCGCTAGACGTCTTGCAGGCCATGGAGATGCCCAAGGGGAGACTCACAATTGAACACACCCATCCGGGCTGTGACGCGATTTCCCTGAACTTCGATCTGCTGCCCAGATACATCCATCTGCCTCCCCGCTATATTCTCTTTAATGCAGACCCCGCGGTGAAGATCAAGCGGCGGCTGCATGTGCAAGACAACTATGCCGAAGATCAATCGAGCGCCAAGGGGGGCGCTGCAATCGATTCTGTCAACGTCACTCCGGTGCCGCCGACCTTTGAGATCGAATCGGTCACCTCCGAAAAGGGCACTGCCGTGCTGACGAAGACGGAGGTCATTCATAATGGATACGCATTCTATTTCGACATCACACCGCCGGAAGCAGGCAGCGAGAGTCGCTTTCAGGATGAGATCGTGATCCGAATCAAGGGCGGCAAGGAGCGGCGAGTCGCCATCCAGGGCTATTACAGCCAGAAGGTGAAGGAAGCGGCTCGCCAGCGGTCAGTGAGTCAGATTCCCAGATGAGAGGGCTACTCCTGACGCTTAGCCTGGCTTGCCTGGGCTGCTGCTGTGTCATTTGGGCTGGATCGGTGCAGAAGCGTAGGCAGGGGGATGCGAGTATCACGCTTTTTCTCTCCGGTCAGGAGCAGGGACAGCTCAAGCCCTGTGGCTGCTCGGGGGGACAGTTGGGGGGATTGGAGCGGCGTGGTGCCGTTTTCAATCAGGTTCCACCATCGCGGCGCCTGGTCATCAATACCGGCTCCATCGTCGAGGCGGAAACCGAACAGAACCTGATAAAATTCTCGGTCTTCGTGCAGGCCTTTTCCCTACTGGGCTACGATGTTCTCCATCTCACCGCCCGGGATCTGCAGATCGAACAGCTTACCGGGGCCCTGGCGGGTCTGGATCCGAGCGTCAGCGTGATCACCGCAGAGCCGGTGGGCGAATCGCAGGCATCCTCTCTTGCCCGCAGTTTTTCTCTGGGGGGCCGAGAGGTCGCGATCCGAGTCATTGCTGTCAACGCCAGGACACCCCTGTCCTCGGTCCGAGAAGCATCCCAAGTACGGGTCTTCATCCTCGACAGCGCCGACGAGGACCTTGTCCGTTCGGTGCTGGAGATTGCGACTGCGGAGGATTGTGTGCTGCTACCGAGTGAGTTGGATGACCCCAAGGTCTTCGACTTTCCGGCCACGGAGGCGCAGGTGCTCTCGGTCGGCAGACGAGGCCGCCACGTGGGGCGCCTGGACATCCGGCCACGGGTAGGGGGCGATGGCCTGGAACTTCGTTTTCAGGAGATTGAGGTGTCGCAAGAGCTAATCAACGATCCCCGATTGGTCGACCTATACAAGAGCTACCAGGGCATCGTCCGCGATAGCCATTTGATGGACCGCGTCGTCCGCGTCCCTTTACCGGAAGGTGGACGGTTTACGGGGTCGAGCAGGTGTCAGGACTGCCACGAGGAGGTGTATGCCATCTGGCAAGATCGAGGCCATGCACATGCCTATGGCACGCTCGTCAAGGTCGGATCGGACATGGATCCTGAGTGCGTCGTCTGTCATGTCGTGGGTATGGAGTTTGAGGAGGGATTTGTCTCCCTAGAAAAGACACCCCAGTTTCCGAACGTGGGCTGCGAAGTCTGCCATGGCCCCGGAGCCGATCATGTCGTGAGCGGGGGAAGCATCGACCTCGGACAGCCCCGACGCTCGTGCCTGCACTGCCATACGCCCGAGCACAGCGGCGAATTCGCGGAACACAGAGAAGAATATCGGGAGAAAATAAAGCATTGGTAAGGAACCCGGCACACAGGGCAATGTCCAATAAATATCAGAGCATCGCATAACGCGGCTCTGTCAAAAGGTAATTTGGTGAAAAGGCGTTTAGATGGATGCGTCTGAGACGCGCGACGATTGGGCACGAGGAGGATCTCTCAGACAGAGGTGCTGATATGATCAAGACGTTGCAAGTCACTAGTGTTATTGTCGGACTGTTGGCGGTGGGGCTGATCGCGCTGTCTGTAGTGCAGGGCACCGAGCCCGATGCGGAGGTGGCAAAGATTTTGGCCTCGATTGGGGTCTTAGAGCAGTTTGAGGATCAACAGGGAAAATCGGCCGGCCCAGCGCAGATCCCCGCTAGATCACCCCTGGTGGCGGAAGCGGAAAAATATGCCCGGATTGTGAATCCCCCTCGGGCCGCCGCCCCTCTCGATCGGCTGAATGCTCCGGGCTCTGCCTTCCGCAAACCTCCGCGTCCGGACGTGCGTCCCCCGCAATCCAAGGCCAAATTCACATTGGAAGCCACCTGCCTTAACGCCGACGATCCTAAGGCCTCTCTGGCCTTCATCGACGAACCCGGAAAAGGGCAACATTGGGTCCGCCAAGGGGATCGGCTGGGACACGTGACGATCGAAGAGATCCTGGATGGCCTGGTCAAACTTCGCGACGGCCAGCATATCGAGGAACTGCGAGTCCAACGCGAGCCCAAGATCAGTCTGTATGCCGGAAGGGCCAATAAGCGCAGGCCCAAAACGAGGTCAAGCGGCATGGCGCCCCTGGCGGAAACCCTCGTTCCCAGAGGCAATGCGATCTCCGTCTCCTCCGCATCCCCGGGACTTATCAGACCCGCGACTCGGCCCCTCAGACGTCCCATAGAAACGAAAGAGGATATCCAAGAGATGGAGCGGATCACCACGGCGCTGAGGAATTTCAAGCAGCCCTCAAATTTCAATATGTCACCCGAAGATCTGGAAGCACAACGGCTCATTCGAGAACAGGCGTTGGCACGCTTGCTGAAGGTAAGAAAGCAGTATATGGCCAGTTCTGAGCGTGCGAAGGGGACTGAGACAGATCCCAATCACCAGTAGCACGGGGCCATGCAGTGTGACCCATAAGAAAGAGGAGTGTGCAGCGCAAAGGGACGAAGGATTTTCCCATTTGCTCCTTTGAGTTTGGACCGTTGTATTCTATTGTTTAAGTGTATTCTAGTCTTGCGTGTCTGGGAGGACTGGAGCACGCCGAGGGAAGTTGTGGAGGAGCGTCTGAACAGGAATAACCACTCTGTTTACGGACTCACCTCAGCGAGATGTCTTATCACTACTGTCGGCGGCATTATTTTGGGCTGTCGGGGAACTTTTCTCAGGCGCGTCTGTCTGAACCTATGTAAGCGGTAACGGCGCGGACAGCGGGTCGTTTCTACCCGGTCCACGCAGATGAAGCGTATTTTAAACCGCTGGGCACCAAAGTAAGGAAATTCGACGCGCGGGATTGATTCCGTAGGTGGCCTCAAAGGAGTCCGAGGAACGCCGCTTTGAAACGTCGCGTCCTGAGAGACAGCGTTGTCAGAATGACGGAGTGGTTATGGAATTGGGACGGAGAAGTTGGAGCAGTCCAAGACAACGAGTCGTATGCGCATTGAGCACATGCCTCATGCTGCTCATCATTGGCAACCCGGCCATGACCCTGGGCTCATCGACTTCCACCCGGAGTTACGATTTCTACAGTCCCAGGTATGTCTCTGCGGATACCATATTGGCGCTCGGCAATGACCTCGGCCTCTGCACTGTCACGCAGCAGCAGGGTGTCGAGACCCTCTTAATGACCGGTAAGACCTCCGAGCTAGCCCAGTTCCGTGCGGTTCTGGCGCTAGTGGATTCGGGTTTTCCCTATGACCTGCGATTGATAGATGTCACCCAATGCAACTGGACGCCGGCGGCGAGTGACCGTATCGCCGTCGCTGTCGATGGGGTTGCTATCGGCTCGCTCGGGTATCCGCCGATTGGGGCGTCGGGCAACCGTGTCATCATTGACTATCTTGGAAACAAGGTGCTGGTTGTTGCGCCACAGGCTAAAATCGACCGGGTTGTTTTGGCGGTAAAGGAGGGTCTTCTCCCCGCTAAACGGGCAAGCCTGGCGCCGGGACGGCCGCGCATGCTGGCCGGGGGTGGCGGTCTGGGTCGAATCACGGACGGCCTGCATACGACACCCCAGGCGGCGGAGCAGCGCCGGTGGCTCTTGGGTCAAAGCGCCGAGATCCCAATCCCGGTGACAGGCTCCGAAAAGCCCTTTCACGCCCAGATCTATGAAACCCCGGAACTCGCCAATGGTGAGCAGGTCCTCGACATGAATCTTCCCGAAAAACTCTCCGTGGTGATGCTGATGGAATTGGTCGGCGAACACCTCAAGTTGGACTTCATGTATGATCCTGACAAAGTTAAGGGTGAGGTCACCTTGAAACTACAGGGCGGCCTGGCTGGTCCGATCAAGGTGAAGCACCTCTATCCACTCCTGGAGTCGGTGCTCAAGTTTAAGGACCTGGTAATGGCCCGGCGTGGCAACATCGTGACGGTCGTTCCAACGTTGGAGTGGAGTGATGTAGATCCCGATCTCCGGACGGGCGGGGGGCTGATTGAGCACGGTGATGCGGTCATTACCCGAGTGTTTCGACTGAAACACATCGATGTCGCCAGCGTTGAGACGCTGTTGAAAAACATGAAACTGGGCGTGAACCGGTCCAGCATTGCCCAGACCAAGACGATCATCATCACCGCCCATGCCTACCGTTTTCCGCGTATCGAACAACTGTTGGACACCGTGGACAGGCCGGGAGAACTCAAACTGTTTCGTGCCCATCAACTGCGCTACACGATGGCCAAGAACCTCACCGAAAAGGTACGGGCCCTGGCGGAGCATCTGGGCACCGTCAAGATCTCTGTCACGGCGCCAGCAACGTCAACCCCCGCTAAGCGACCCGGTGAGTCCGAGGCCGCCTATCAGGCGCGACTCCGGGCGGCGCTCAGAAACCGGACGCTGGCCCGGACCGTGACCGCCAGGCCTGAGGTGGACGATTCCGTCTATCTAGACGCGGACGAGCGAACCAACAGTGTCCTCATGATCGGACATCGGGACGACCTCGTCATTGTACAGGACCTCATTGACAGCCTCGATGTCGAACAGCAGGATCCTCGGCAGCTCAAACTGTACCGGATCGAATATGTCGATGCCGAGAACGCTCGTGAGAAGCTTGAAGAGCTGGGCATCGTGGGCCCGCCGACCTACCGGGACACGCGGCGACAGGTGCGGGATCCCCGGGCCAGCGCTGCGCAGCCGAGCACGCCTCGGCCGACAACGCCAGCGGTGAACAGGCGGCTGACGACTCCGGAGACCCCCACGGACACGACGCTGGAGGAACCTCAGGTGATTGTGGTGGAGGCGACGAATTCCCTGCTGGTCAACGCGACCGAGGAACAGCACGTCCAGATCAGCAAGATCCTGTCCTATGTCGATAGTGACACGGAGGCAAATGCGATTCCCTATGTCATCTACCCCCTCGAAAACCAAGATCCGGAAGATTTGGCGGCCATACTGGATAGACTGATCCAGGAAACGATTCGAGATGCGGAGGGGAAGATCGAGCAGGTGCTGAAAAAGACGGATGATGACATCGTCATTGTACCGGACGATAAGACCTTCTCCATCATTGCCTACGCCAATAGGAGAAACCAGGAGTGGATCAAGAACCTGATCGAGACCCTCGATCAAAGGCGACCCCAGGTGCTCATCGACGTGACACTCGTGGAGATTTCCGAGACGGATCAATTTGACTATGATTTGAACATTCTGTCCAGCTTTCCAGACCTGACGAGTACCTCCGGAGTCACGGCCCCACTGATCCCCGGGGCGAGCGCGGTGAATCTGGTCGATCAACTCTTAAACAGCGGCCGGGACCACTTCATCGACCTTCAGTCGGGAGGTGGAAGCGGAGCAGCTTTCTATGGCGATCGGCACATCAATGCCCTCCTTACCGCGATGCAGAGCAAGAACTACGGTCGCGTCCTGGCCAAACCCAAGATCCTGGTCAATGACAATGAAGAGGGTACCATAACCACCGAGGATACAACCTACGTCCTGACGATCGGTTCCTCGTTGCCGCAGGAAGGATCGCAGGTCATACAGACCAGTACTAACTATGAGCCCTATTCTGCCGGTATCACCCTGACGATCACCCCTCACATCAGCGAAGGCGATCTCTTGCGGCTGGAGTTGTCATTGATCCGAAAAGACTTCACGGGACCGGTAGGGGGAGATTCACCGCCCAATACCAGCACGAGTGAGGTGACAACAGTGGTAACGGTTCCCGACGGGAGCACGATCATCCTGGGTGGGATGGTGAAGCTCAATCAGAACAAGGGAGGCGACAAGGTGCCGTTTCTGGGAGACTTGCCGTTCGTCGGATCGCTCTTCCGCAGTGTCAAGAACAGCGACATCCAGAAGAAACTGTACATCTTCGTCAAGGCGGAGATCATTCGGCCAACGGATGTGCTGGCCGGCGAGAGCGAGCTCGAGCGTATCTCGGATCGGAACCGTGCCGCCTTTGAGCGACATGAGGCCCGCTTCCAAAACTACCAGACCTGGCCCGGTGTGGAGGCCAGCGGCATGATCCCGGCAAGAGTGCTGGATGCCCAATAATTGACTGGGAACCGATGGATAAATAGGTAGAATCCACGAGACAATCGAGACCGAGTGGAGAGCGGCTGGGTCAAAGGCTATGAAGGAACTTCTGTTAGACACCGCTAGAGAAACCGGCTTGGCGGACGAGCAAGAGTTGGCCAAGTTTTTCGAAACAGTGAACGGGGACGAACGGGTCGATGATGCGCTGTTGAGATGTCCCTATTTCACGGAAGAGGTCGTCCTGAGACTGTTTGCCAGCGCTCTGGGCTGGGATTATCTCACCGAGGTCCCGGAAGACGCCGTGCCGCCCGAGTTTATCGAATCGGTTCCCGCCTCCTATGCCCAGCATCACTACCTGATTGGTGTCAAGACCGAGGCGCTTCTCGACGGACACTCAGACGACGATGGAACGCTCGCCGAGGAGAGCGAACTCACCGTGGTGCTCTCCAAGCCGCTGGACATGACGGCCTTGGACAACATCTCCAAGATGACGGGTCTCTCCGTCCGCCCGGCCATCTCGACCCGCGCCGCGATCACCTCCATCATCGACAACGCCTATGAGCAGCGCTCGAGCGTCATTGAAGAAGTGGCCGAGGAGCTGGACTCGCAAAACCTCGAGCAACTGGTGGACGAGGTGTCGGGATCGGACGACCTGTTGGACGTGGTCAACCGCCCCCCGGTCATTCGTCTCGTCAATGATATCCTCTTTCGCGCCTTGCAGTTGCGGGCCAGTGACATCCATGTCCACCCCTTTGAAGCGCGGATCCAGATTCGCTATCGGGTGGACGGTATCCTCTACGATGTGTTGAGCCTCAATCGTAACGTCCTGCCTCTGGTCATATCGCGTATCAAGGTGATGGCCGGCATGGACATCGCGGAGCGACGGCTGCCGCAGGACGGTCGCACCAGCGTCCGTTTGGGGCAACGAGAAGTGGATCTGCGGATCAGCACGGTGCCGACCAGCTATGGAGAACGCGCCGTCCTGCGTGTCTTGGACAAGAGTTTGGGTGTCTTTGAATTGGAAGAACTGGGCCTGTGGAAGGACGACCTGGATCGCCTGGATGCCCTGTTGGAGAAGTCCCACGGCGTTATTTTTGCGACCGGTCCCACGGGGAGTGGCAAGAGCACCTCCCTCTACGCCTGCTTGAATCGCCTCAATTCCTCGGAAAAGAATGTCATTACGGTCGAAGACCCTATCGAGTATCAGTTGGAGGGCATCAGTCAGATTCAGGTGGCCTCTAAGAAGGGGATGAACTTTGCCACTTCGCTACGGCACGTCCTGCGACAGGATCCGGATGTCATCATGGTGGGTGAGGTGCGTGACGTGGAAACCGCGCGGATGTCGATCCAGTCCTCCTTAACGGGGCACTTGGTCTTCAGCACACTGCATACCAATGACTCCGCCGGTGCGGTCAGTCGTCTGCTGGACCTGGGGGTCGAACCCTATTTGGTCAGTTCCTCTCTCTTGGCCGTCATGGCGCAGCGCCTGGTGCGGCGCATCTGTGAGCGCTGCAAGGGAGAGGTGGAAGTCTCCAAAACGGATCTGCGGGTTTTAGGCATCGAAGACACTGAAGAGGTTAGGGCCGGCGAAGTCACCTTTTACGAGGGCAAAGGATGTGAAAAGTGTTTTCACACCGGCTATCGCGGGCGAACCGGGATCTATGAACTGATGATCATCGACTCTGACATACAGGATTTCATCTACCAGCGGAAGAGTGCCGGACAGATCAAACGGCTGGCCCTGGAGTCGGGCCTCAAGACCCTGCGTATGGATGGGGCCAGAAAGGTGTTGCGGGGCATTACCACCGTGGCCGAGGTCCTCAGAGTGACACAGGCGGACGTGGCCTAAAAACCAGTGAGTCCAGAGTAGAAGAGCCATGCCAACCTACCAATACACGGCCATCGAGGCGAGTGGCAAAAAAGTAAAGGGAAGCATCGCCGCCGAGAGTGCCTATGCGGCCCGGCGGCAGTTGCGCCTGCGGAGCATTCATCCCTCCGGTGTCTCGGAGGTCAGTACTCAGCAGGGCAGGTCGGCATCCCTCTTGCAGACCTTCACGCGTGTGAACAAGGCTCAGATCGTTGAGTTTACCCGGCAGATGGCCACGCTGCTCAATTCCGGCATCAAACTGACCGAAGCGCTTTCCGTGCTGACCGCCCAGGTCCCCGATGCTCGCTTTCGCCATGCCCTCACCGACATTCGCGATCGGGTGATGAGCGGTGAATCCTTTGCCGATACGCTCAGCGATTACCCGCAATACTTTGATGTCATCTACGTCAGCATGATGCGGGTGGGTGAGGTGACGGGCAGTCTGGGTGGAAGTTTGGCGACCGTGGCCGGGTTCATGCAAAAGCGGCAGCGTGTAGAATCGAAGATCGTGACCGCGATGATTTATCCCATCGTATTGCTGCTATTTTGTCTGGGGGCGGTGCTGATCTTGACGACTCAGGTCATTCCCAAGATCGGTGAACAGATCGTCAGGGCCGGGCAAGAGCTGCCTCTGATCACGCAGCTTTTGATGGATGTGAGCGCCGTGTTGACGAGCTGGAAGATCGTCATTGTCCTGGCCGTGGCGGCGACACTGCTCATCCTGTTGAACCGGTTTTTCAGGACGGAACGTGGCGCCTACCTGCGGGACAAGGCCATCTTGTCCCTGCCCTTGTTCGGTCCCCTGATCAAGCAACGCGTGGCGGCTCGTTTTGCCTCGACGCTCTCGACGCTGCTGGGCTCCGGCTTGGCCATGGCGGAGTCCCTGCGTGTGGTGTCGGAGGTGACCGGCAACGTGGTCATGAAGAAGGCCGTCCAGACCGCGCGCGAGCGTATCCTCTCCGGCGCCGACATTGCCACGCCCCTTAGAGACAGTGGCGTCATTAGCCCTGCAATGGCTCATATGGTGACTGTGGGCGAAAAAAGCGGTGAGCTGGAGTCCATGCTCAGACACATCAGCGAAGACCTGGAGGCCTCGACCGACGTGGTCATCGAACGCCTCAGCGCCGCCGTTGAACCGGTGATCATCGTCTTCATGGCCTGCGTGGTGGGCGTGATCGCCTATGCAACCATCATACCCATTCTAAAGATCTCGTCCGTGCAGTTCTAGTTTTGTTTAGTTTAGTTGAATTCGAAGCGTCGAATAGGGAGTGTCACACACGATGAACAAGAGAAGAAACAGAAGGATGCGCGGCGGCTTTACCATGATCGAACTGATGGCCGTCCTGATTATCATGGGGCTGCTCTTCGCCGTGGTGGCTCAGAATTTCATGGGCCAGACCGACAAGGCCCGTGTGATCACCACCAAGGCGACGCTCAAGTCGATACACTCCGCAGTCCGTAGATTCAAGATGGACACCGGACGCTACCCCACGGAGGAGGAAGGGCTGATGGTGCTTATCGAGGCACCCCTGGATGTTGACATGTGGGAGCCCTACCTGGATATTACGGAATTGCCGCTGGATGGTTGGGACCAAGAACTCATCTATCAGGAATATCCCGAGAGTGGCAAGCCCTTCGTGATCATCAGTCAGGGTGCAGATAAAGAAGAGGGTGGCGAAGGCTATGACTTGGATCTGTACAGCACGGACCGCTAGCCGTCGGAACGTTTCCCGGAACCCGTTCGCGGCATCGGTGCGACATGAGAGCGAATGAACGCCCCAGACAAGCCGGCAAGGGTTTTACCTTGGTCGAGGTGTCCGTGACACTCGCCGTCATTGCGGTGATGTTGGTGATGGTCCAGATGAGTGTCCTGGGTCTGTTGCGCAGGTCTACTTTTAAGGGGCAGATCCATGAGTTCGTCTCGACTCTGCAGATGGCCATCCACGCGGCCGGCGAATCCGGTCGACGCTATGAAGTCATCATCGATCCCATCGAACAGTCCTACCTCTTGCGGGAGATCACCACGCCCAATCTGGCGGAGGTGCTGCAGGAGGAAATCATTCTGGAGGGCCTGTTTGGCGAGCACTGTCGGGTCGAGTATGTCGAGTTCGATGACGGCGAGATGGGCGTGAGTGAGCGCTCCAAGTTTCGGGCGGGTCATGGCGGTTGGCAATACGGCGGCCGGATCGTTTTCCGGGATCAAGAGGATCACCCCTACACCGTGGTGGTGAATCGGCTCAATAGGGTGATTGAGCTTCACGAAGGCGAAGTCGACATCTGGAAGCCGAAGAGCGAGCAGGAAATTGCTTTCCCTCTGTAGGATATGGGCATGGGACACAGTCCGAAAACATCTATCAAGGAACCGGCAAGAAATAATTTGGACTTTTGAATGCCCAATTGCACCCCATCTTTGATCGCTTCTCAATCGCGAAATCCGCGACGTAGAACAGCTACGCCTGTGGTTTCGCTCAATCGGGCGCGACCAAATATGCGGCACACTTGGACCCCAAATTGTCCAACTTATTTATTGCCGATCCCTAAGTTCGCCCGGGCCTGCAGGTCGGCTTTTTGTCTGACCGAGGTCGTCGTCTCGCTGATGCTCCTCGCGATCATGAGTTCGAGCGTGTTGGTGGTGATCAACCGCTCCATGGCCTCCGCCTCAAATATGTCCCTCAAGGCCCAGGCCTTCGCGATCGCACGAGAAAATATGGAACAGGTGCTCATCTCCCCTGCCGTGGAAGAGCAAACGGAATACGGTCGTAGCGAGCAGTTTCCGGCCATCCAGTGGGAGACCCACATCGAGACATTTTCACCTCCGATCGGCATGGACACCTGGATCCGAGCCGTCTGCAAAGCCAGCTATGAGGACGCCGAGGGAGAGACGCAGGAGGTGGAACTCGTTCACTGGCTGACGGCCTTGACCGATTCTCAAGTGAATGCCCTGGACGCACAGAATGCCGCTGCGGACGGGGTCCTGGAGACCGCGGAGGAAGCGGCCGTGTATGCCGGTGTGGACCCGGACACGATTGACCTCTGGCTTGACAGCGGCCTGGTGACGACATCGGAGGGTCGCTTCATCACGGCGAATCTGGATCTTTTTGTGGAGGCGGGTGGCCAGCCCACGGAAGAGGAGTTGGCGCTACAGGTCTCCGACGTATCCATGGGGTTCGGGGAAGACGAATTAGGGGATTGGCAGGACGCCGGGGCGCCGGGCATCGAATCGGACGAACTCATGGATGCCATGATGCAACAATCGACCGGGAGGGGACGCTAGCATGTTTGCCGCGAATCGCCGCCGCCGGGGCTTGACTTTGGCCGAAGTCTTGGTGTCCATCGTCATTGCCGCGCTCGTTCTGGTGGCGGTGTTGTCGATCTACGACCAGTTCCAGCGCTCTGCCTCCGCCATCATCGCGCGGATCGAGCGACCCCAACTGCTCACCGAGATCTTGCAGCGCATCGCCGAGGATGTGGATCGCCTGGTGGACTCCGAGCATGAAGTCCGGGTCACTGTCGATAATAGATTCGACAACGGCTATCCCATCGCTCGTTTGGTCTTGGAAAAGAGCTATAGCGATCGGGCGCCGGAAGACCCCCCCCTGGAAGAAATCGTCTGGCAGGGCCACGTCGACATCGGCACGGATCGCATCGTCCTCTACCGCAAACACAGCGGCCTCATGTTGGAGGACAAACTACTCGATGCTAAGCGAAAACCGGTCGAAGAGAGCTACCCCTATATCCCTCTGGCGGGAGGGCTCACCGCCTTCCGGATCCGCGCCCGGCAGGGCATCAACTGGCTCGACCGATGGCAGGGCAAGACACGCCCGACCGGCATCGAGGTCATGCTCGCCGTGGCGGAACCTCAAAAGACGCCCGGAGGAAACTGGGAAGTCGCGGAGAAAGACCAATTCGTTCGAACCATGGCGATGGACCGGACCCGCATCATACCGTTTGCCGTTGAGGGCGTTCCGGCCGGCTCGCAGGAGTCGGAGGAAAAGCAGGGCCAATTGGGCCAAATGAGTCAGACCGGCCCAAGAGGACAACTCGGACTGTCCGGAAAACCGACGGCGCCAAGCCGCTCGGCGAATCCTCCGCGGTCGGGCAGGCAGGGGGGCTCCCAGAGGTCTGGCGTGCCGCGGAGGGTGAGGTGAATCCGATGAGACGCACACTACGCCATGGTCAGACGAGCCGTAGGCTCTGTCTGAAAACCCGATCTGGCTCGCTCTCGGGCCGACGACGGGGTTTTCAGACAGAGCCTCGATCGGAGCGGGGCGTTGTCCTCTTGATCACGATCGTGCTGCTGGTGGTGATGTCGCTGCTGGGCTATACGGTGACGACGCGGGTGGCGGCGCAGCGTCACCGCACCGCTTACCTCATTCAACATGCCCCATCCCGGTATGCCTGCGAC
>JADFHU010000164.1 GCA_022567055.1 Planctomycetota bacterium | reverse complement strand
TCTAAGTACTTGCCGCGGATGTGATTTCCCGACCGAGTATTGGGCAAAGCCTCAGTCAGTTTGAGAATCCGAACGGCAAAGTCAATGCACCGTTCCTGGAGATCAAGCTCAGACTCCTTCGACATTCTGCTGTTCCTTGATCGATATTCTGCGGTTCAATCCACCCTCGCCATCCCTTTTCAATTCCTTTTTCCGTGAACGGCTATCGTTTTTCAGGCGGCGAGGATGGCTAGCCGAGGGCCTCTTTTACCAGGGGCGACTTGAACTCGATATGTTTTTCCGGGTTCTCAAAGGCGTGGATGCGGCAATCCGGATAGTGTCTTCGGATACGGTCGATCAGTTCGTCGACAATGAAGCGGGGTACCGAAGCCCCCGAGCTGACGCCTACTTTTTCTCTACCCTCTAGGATCGACACATCCAATTCCGCCGCGGAATCGATGATCACGCTCTCCACACCTGCATTCCTGCCCACTTCGCACAGACGATTGCTGTTGGAACTATTGGGAGATCCACAAATGATGATGAGTTCGCAGGTGGTCGCCAACTCCTTGACCGCATCCTGTCGGTTTTGTGTCGCGAAACAGAGGTCCGAGTGGGGAGGTTCCCTGAGATTCTCGAAATTCGCCCTGAGCTTGTCGAGCATGACGGTCGTATCATCCACCGATAGAGTCGTCTGGGTGATACAGGCGACGTCGGCCTCGGGATCGATATCCAGGGCGTCCAAATCCGCCTCATCTTCAACAATATGAAGATATTTAGGATCCACATACCCGCTGGTGCCAATGAGTTCCTGGTGCCCCCGGTGGCCGATCAAGATGGTCTCGCACCTCATGTTGGAAAACTTGATAGCCTCGTTGTGCACCTTGGTCACCAAAGGACAGGTGGTGTCCACAAATTTCAGCTGGCGGAGACGAGCCTGTTCAATGACCGAGGGTGGAACCCCATGGGCGGAGAAGATGAGACGCGATCCGACCGGTACCTCTTCAATGGACTCGACGAAGACGACTCCCTTCTTCTCAAAGGCATTCACGATGTGCGTATTGTGTACGATTTCGTGATAAACATAGAGGGGCGGCCCGAAGGCCTGCAGCGCTTCCTCGACAATATCGACGGCCAAGGACACCCCGGCACAAAAGCCCTGCGTCTTTGCCAAGTAAATATCCATGGTGGCACGACCTCACTCGACGATAAACTATTGATCGCCCTTAGATGATTTTGTATAGTCATAGGCTCTTTCAGGAAACGCTATCGGCGGCCCGCCTGCCCCGAGGCCCCATTCGGCCCGAGCTCATGGCCGAGGGCAGACCCGCGGGGAAGCCAGATTGAGTTTCCTGACAGAATCGTATATTGTAACAGGAACCCTATGCAAAACAACCCCGAATCGGACGGACGGCATGCGGCAACGGCAGAGGCGTAATACAACGACCGTCATGGTCGGCTCGGTTCCCGTGGGAGCAGACCATCCCGTCGTCGTCCAGTCGATGACGGACACGCCCACCGCCGACGTCGAGAAGACTTACGCGCAGACTGTCTCGCTCATCGAGGCGGGCAGCCAATTGGTACGGTGGACCATCAACACCCACGAAGCGGCCCGGGCGGCGGCGCCGCTGATTCGGCGTTTGCGGGCCGAAGGCTATCAGACGCCCATTATCGGCGACTTTCACTTCAACGGACACCTCTTGCTCCGGGACCACGCCGATTGTGCGGAGGCATTGGACAAGTACCGCATCAATCCGGGCAACGTCGGCAGAGGAGATCGCCACGATGCCAACTTCAGCGACATCCTGAAGATCGCCCGAGACAACGACAAGCCGGTCCGCATCGGTGTCAACTGGGGATCCCTGGACCAGGACCTCCTCACGACTCTGATGGACGAAAATGCGCAACGTCCCGATCCGAAGGATTTCAGAGAAGTCACCTATGAGGCCATGATTCAGAGCGCCCTGTCCAGTGCGGCTTTGGCCGAAAAGGTCGGCTTGGGACCGGACAGAATCATCATCAGTGTCAAAATGTCTGTGCTGCAAGACATGGTCACCGTCTATTCAGAGCTAGCCGGCCGCTGCGACTATGTCTTGCATCTGGGCCTCACCGAGGCCGGCGCCGACACCCAGGGGATTGCCTCCAGTGCCGCCGCACTCGGTATTCTGTTGCAGCAGGGGATCGGCGATACCATCCGCGTCTCTCTTACGCCCCAACCCGATGTCCCGCGTACGCGCGAAGTCGAGATCTGTCAACATCTCTTGCAGGCCCTGGGCCTACGCTTTTTTCGGCCCAGTGTCACCAGTTGTCCCGGCTGCGGTCGCACCAGCAGCAACGGTTTCCAGATCCTCGCCCAAGAGATCAACGAGCATATCGAACGCCGCATGCCGGCCTGGAAAAAGGACTACCCGGGTGTGGAGAAGATGAAGGTAGCCGTCATGGGCTGCGTGGTCAACGGCCCGGGGGAGAGCAAGCAGGCCAACATCGGCATCTCCCTACCCGGCGACGCCGAGGAGCCCAAGGTGCCAGTGTATCAGGACGGCAAGAAAATCGCCATGCTGCAGGGAGATCACATCCAGGAGGAGTTCATCGCCTTGGTGGAACGCTACATCGAGAGCCACTACGGGTAAGCTGGCCCACAATATGACCAGGTCTGACCCCAAGAAGCTACACGTCTTTTCGGCTGTTGGATTTTCTCCAGCGGCTTACAATTCAAGCCTGCGTCCAATATCAAGATTGTACTTAAAGTCAGATTTTTTATGTTTTGTACCATAAGCCAGAAGAGGCACTTCGGCTTCAAACAGGGAGCCGTGAGACCGGATGCTGATCTCCTCTCGTTCTTCTTTTAAAAAGCCAAAAGCGACATGAATATCGCCTAACACAAAGATGTCCCCAATCCGCTCCCGATGGAGATGAAACTGTTTAACTGCCTCTTCTCTTGTGTACACTTTGTCTACACCTTTTAAAGCTTTTAAAAGAGAAAGAGTCTCATCAAGCTGCTCTTTACGCTTTAGATATATGTAGGAAGCGCCTCCCATGTTTTTGTGATGCACCACATGCCTGTCTTTGATAACCGGCACAGCCAGCGCATCCATATTGGCGGTTTTAAAAACTTTGTTCAGATCAATGGCTTCCGTTTTGGCATTCATGCCATGGTCAGCCGTCATATACAGTTCCATGTGGGGATAATCGTTGACCGCACGTCCAATCATCTCATCCAGCGTGTGCAGATGGATTTGTGAGGGTTCTTCTTCCGGCGCATACGTGTGCATCATGTAATCCGTTGTAGCCACATAAATCAAATTTGAGTTACTGTTTTTCAAGGTCCAATGAAAAGCCCGGAACAACCAGTAATTCACTTCTGCAGAATACATGCTTTCCTTTTTTCCAATGCGTTCGATCCACTCCGCGGGCGGATTTTGAGCCGATATGCCGATGTCAGTACCCTTATTGAGAAGGCGAAGCAGTTTTTCTTTCGCTGTCAAAAATGCGGTTCGGTACCCCTTTTTTTGGCCTTTTTCAAACAGCGTGGGCTTCAGAACGAAATCGGAGGATTCCATGTAATATTCATTACCGGTTTTCGGATCGTAATAGTAGTTGGAGGTAATGCCGTGAGATTGTGGAAAAGAAGCGGTTACGATGGAGGCGTTGTTGACATTGGTCACAGAAGGTATAACGCCTTTGACAGTGAGAAAGATTCCTTCCTTCATCAACCGGCGCAGATTGGGAACATCACTTTTCTCTAAATACCGCGGATCCAAACCATCCATGGAAAGAATGACGATCAGTCTTTCTTGGGTTTGTTGTGCTCTGAGTTTCAAGCAGGGAAACATGATTCCGGCAGCCGCTGAGCCGGCGACTTTAAGCAGCCGACGGCGGCTGACCCGCGGAAATTTCGCCTGATTCGGTTTTCTGTTTGAACACATCTTCTTTTCTGGTTTTTCTATTGGATTAACGTGGCGGTCTTCATTCATTATGTCACCTTCATGTTCAATTGCGATAGAGCCTAATACTATGGAAGATTTACCCTCTCATTGTCAAGAGGGATTTTGAGCACGAGGAGTGTTTGCCAGCTATTTTAATCGGCGTTGGCGACGATCAGGTCATCTGTTCCAGGGACGATTCGAAGCCCACATCGTTGACAGCGAGGGCTATTTTGAAGTCGTCAGTCGCCGTTGGTATGGGTATCGCTGCAACGAGATTGCCGAGATGCTTGGATACACAAGTGTCTCCAGCATCAGCCGGTCTGTTCGACAAGTAGAAATCAATATAGACCAGTATGAAGAACCCTTGGGCTCGCTTAAAAAGAAGTTGCCACCGCATGCAAGAAAGCCTAATCACTAATCTAGCTCTGACCCCAAGAGGCTCTTAGCTCTGACCCCAAGGGCTCTTGACCCCAAGAGGCTCTGACCCCAAGAGGCTCTTGACCCTTTGTTGGGCCGTTGCAATAACTAGCCGTGCTTTTCAAGGCTGTCACAAAAGCCAGACCGAGATAACAGGCTCAGTCAAACCCCAGACAATCACTCCCTGGTGAGCTTTGCAGAAGCTTCAGCAGCGTCATAGATCTCAGCCACTTTGGCCAACAGGTCGGGGTGCTTGCCCTGCACGGTCAATTCACGTGGTGCGAGCATTCCCAGGACGTCGGGGACGTCGCATACTCTCAAGACATTTAGAAATTGAGGTGCCCCCGCGTCCATGTGCGATAGGGGTGGTTCGTTCAACTTCACCCCCGAAATGTCCTCCTCCCACAGGGCGGCGTACGCCGCGAGCACGCCGGCGGCGCCTTCGCCAAGCACGTGGACGGGTACATCCCCGCCGTACTTCCCGCGCAGGTAGCGGGCGGCGGCGATGATGTCCCAGATCCGGCCAGTATCGACGGTCCGGCCCAACAGCACATGGGAACGTTCGATGGTGTTGGGCGGATCTTTGGTAGTCCACTTGCTAACGCCAACGCCACGTGGCGTGCACACGTATAAGGCGTCGCCCGGTTCGAGCGCTCGGCGTACCCAGGGGGAGAGGGCCTCGGTCGAATCGGCATCGCGCACCACCATCATAATGCGCTGGGTGTCCCCGGATGAACCCAATGAACGCAGGTGTTGCAGGCGGATCTCGATGCCGGGCTCCGATTCGAGCCTGTCAAGGTCCTGCTGGTCGACATGCAGCAACTTGGCGCTTGGAATCCGCTCGGGAAAACACCGAAACGTCACGCGGCGCAACTCGGCCAGGAGCACTGCCTTCCAGGATCTGTATTCGCCCCTGCGAGGCGGGTCAACTTTCGCCATCGGCACGAAGTGCCGGTCGATGGTCGTGTTCAATTCGTCTTCCGGGATGTCGGCATCCTGGGGAAATACGCGAAGTCTTTCGGGTTCGATGGGATGGCGCAGTCCGCTGCCGGACCCGGTGACGAGGTCGACCTCACTGTCGGTGACCGGGCTCGGATCGTTCTTCAGGTGTGTGTTGATGAAGCGATAGGACGCCCGGCGGATGTCTTGGCGATAGGCATGTCCGCCAATACTCACGACGCTGTCGACAAAGTCACTCCGTCCATACAGGCTGTAGATCCGTTCCAGCCGGTTGATGACCCGCCGGTTGGCGTCCATCGGGAAGATTGCGTCCGAATCGCTGTTGGTGAACAACATCGGCCTCGGTGCCACCAGCGCGGCGATACGGGTCCACGGCCATTGAAAGGTGTTGTACAGAAACATGCAATCGCAATGCCCGTTGATGACACGGTTGGTGACATAGGAGGGCAGGTCGGCCATGCCACTGACCGGCACGGCGACACGGGCCCGCTCATCGGCCGCCGCAATCCAAAAGGTTGCCGCGCCGCCGCCGCTGATGCCCGTCACCGCGATCCGCTCCGGATCCACATCGGGCCGACTGATCAGATAGTCGATGCCGCGTATGCCATTGAGGCACTCGACACCGGCCGAGGTATACCCGCGTGAATGCCACCACCAGCGACCCTCACGATAGGTGCCGTGGTGAATCGCCGCGATCTCACCCATTTGCAACGTGTCGAGCATCAGGCAGACGTATCCGTGCCGGGCGAACCAAATCCCGTGTGACTGGTAGGCCGTTTTGTTTCCGTTTCGCCCGCGCATGGAGTGCCCGCATACATAGAGCACTGCAGGCAAACGCTGGCCCTCGGTGACTTTCGCGGGCCGGTAGAGATTCGCCGTCACATACAGTTTCGGCCTGCTCTGATAGTGGAGCATGTCGACGACATACCCGTCGCCTGCGAGCGTCCCGGTGACGGTGGCCTCGAGGGGCGTCTTCGCGGGCATGGGTCGAAGGCCCAGCATGTGGAAGTATTCCTCCTTGTGCGTGGGCCGGAGTTTCTCCCAGTCATCGGCCGATTCGACGTCCCGTAGGAACCCTTCGTGAATCTCCTCGGTCACGCGGCCGAGATACGCCTGGATCATCTCATCGCCTGGCTGGCCCCGGTCGGGCTGCCCGTAGGGTTGGCCCACGGCCAGGGATGCCACGATGAGTACAAGGACAACAAGGAAGGACTTTTCGGCTGGCTTTATTGATCTACGCATGGCAGGTGTACTTTCGAGAGAGGGGATTAAAGCCGTAATTGGGGTGGCATTGTCGGCTGGTTGCAAACCACCCTTTTGGCTCGTTCATTTTTTATTCCTCTGCTTCTGTTTTGCTAGCGTGGTTTTCTGGGGATCTCCGGGACGTTGACCTTGGGCAGCCACTTCGCCAACTGCTCTTTGACCTCGCGGAACTGCGGATCGGAGGCGAGGTTTTTCCATTCGAGTGCGTCTTTTCGGTGGTCGTAGAGTTCCTCGGTTCCGTCTGAGTAACGGATGTAGCGCCAGCGTTCGGACCGGAGGGAGTGATTGTCTTTTCCGTGTGTCGTCAGTGCCGGGCGCGCCCATGCTCTCTGTGGGTCTTCCAGCAGGGGTCTAAGGCTCTGCCCTTCGAGTTGTTCTTTGGGCGTGAGACCGCACAGGTCAACCAGCGTCGGATAGATGTCCATCAGGCTGACCGGACGCGTGCAGCGCTGGTTGGGTTGCGTTACGCCGGGAACAACGAATATCAGCGGGTTGCGTGTCGCCTCCTCCCAGAGCGTGAATTTTCGCCAGTGGCGTTTTTCACCCAGGTGCCAACCGTGGTCTGCCCAGAAGACGATGATGGTGTCGTCCGCGTAGTCGCTGCTGTCGAGGGCGTCGAGGACTCTGCCCACGCACTCGTCGGTGAAGCTAATCGAGGCGAGATAGCCCTGGACGGCTTTTCGCCACTGATCGTATTTCATCACATTGCTGTGGTCACGGCCGCCCGACATTTGTCTGCCGATGGGAGGGACATCGTCGAGATCGTCCTCCTTGATCATGGGCAAGGTGATCTTGTCGAGCGGATACCTGTCGAAGTATTCTTGAGGGACGTACCAGGGCAGGTGCGGCCGGTAGATCCCGCAGGCCAGGAAGAAGGGACTGTCATGTTTCTTGTTGAGCTGACTGATGACATAGTCTGCGACTTTCCAGTCGCCCATCTCGGTCTTTTCGGCATCGACCGGTCCCCAATCGAAGTGGGCTGTTTTCGGTATGCCGCTCAAGGGGCGGCCCTGGGGCATGGGACTGGCGGGTGACTGCCGGGTCTTCGAGGGCCAGTACTCGTGCCACGACTGGGGATCGGGGAAGGAGCCGTGATACATCTTGCCGCTGCCCATCACTCGGTAGCCGTGCGACATGAAGTGTTGTGGCAACGTGACCGCATTTGCGAGTACGGCTGACTTTCGCCACGGCTGCGGGTTGTGATAGACGCCCGAGGTCGAAGGGCGGATACCGGTCATCAATGCCGCCCGGGAAGGGTTACAGGCAGGGGCGGCACAGTGGGCACTGGTGAAGAGGACACCTCGCGCGGCCAGCCGATCGATGTTGGGCGTCTTTACGTCGGGGTTGCCCCCCAGACAGCCGATCCAGTCGTTGAGATCGTCGATACCGATGAAGAGCACGTTCTGCTGCGAGTCTGCAGCGAAGGCATGGGGTGGGGACACAGACCCGAGCAAAAAAACCGCCGCACCCATCGCTACCAGGAAATCACGATGATTGAAGGTTTGCTTGACCATCTGTCAGTCTCCTGTGTGTCTTTGTTATTGATTCTGGATTTCAAGATCCTGGGCTGATTATATCGTCCGAGGGGACAACGACTCAAGGGCGAAAACGGGGGCTTTCTCAACAGAACTCGGCCAACAGACGCATCCCTCCTCTCCGAGGGCCGACCGCCACCGTTTTGGCCTTGACAGGAGTGATCGGTGGAATGTTATGCGGACCCCCTGGAAGTGAGTCCTTCAGCACGTCCTAAAACGCCCGGTAAAACCCATCCCTCTCGCACAGAATGGAAGCAGTTTTCGAGGGGGAGACCGAAGGCTCCTCCGGTTAAAGGGTGACCTTGAACCGGTCGAAGAATCCACCGACTGTGTCAACGTTGTGTTGACACCCGGGAGTGAAGAATCACGGTATGGACAACTCAATTAGTCCAGTTTATGCGTCGCTCTATACCGCCTCTAGCCTGGCCCGTGCGGCTGCAGAGGCCGGACAGCGACAGCGCGCGCCGGTCGAGTCGCCTGCAGCGACCCAGCGCGGAGCCTCCCGCCCGCCGGCGGAAGACAGGGGTGCGGCGCTCCTGGTGGAGCGATCCCAGTATCAGGCGAGTCTCAATGCCCGGCTCGGATTTGCTCTGCAGCAGACGCACTCCCTGGAGGCAGGCAGTGGCGGCGCGGGGACAGGTCCGACTCCCGACCCATTCTCCCCTTCTCAAGATGGCAAGGCATCCTTGGGCCCGGGTCTCGGGCCAGTGAATCAGATTGTTGATGACCTCAGGAATATCCAGGAGACTGTCTCCTTCCCGACGGTCAAAGAGGAGAGTGCGAAGGCCCCTGGCAACGGTGTGGCCCCAGCAATGGCCCACGGGCGCAGTGGCGCCGAGTCCTCTGAAGCCGTGGAACGTCATCAGGATGTCACCGGCCAGGTAGCAGAGACGGGGGCCCTGTCCGCAGGAACTACCGCGGCTTCCCAGCCGATCGCCGATGAGAGGGTCGTTCTTACGCACACCGGAGTCTCCCTGTCGGGCCTGCTCGACCAAGTGACACGAGTCTTCTCCGGGGCCCTGGGGGAATTGCTGGGGGATGTCCTGCGTGCCCAGGGGTCGCTAAATCCGGCTCAACCCAAGGCTCGATCTAATCCGCTGGATAGACGAGTGGATCTCTACCGGAATCTCTCATCCTCTCTCTCGCGGTCGTCCCGACTCGATGCGAAAGAGCGGACTCTTTAGGGCGTCGGCCCTGCGAGTCGGTCCCACGGCCGAGTTCTTAGAGATCGTTTTAGTATTCTCCATGTCTGCCCCGCAGGCCGATCGCGCCTTAACGCGCGCAGTTGGGACACCCCTTTTTTCTACGCTTTCCCGATGTTTCACCAGGGACGTAATCAATAATCAGTGACGAAGTAATCAGTTCTTAGGCCGTGCACAA
>JADFHU010000803.1 GCA_022567055.1 Planctomycetota bacterium | reverse complement strand
CAGCCAAACGTCGTGATCCCCGTCCACAGCGGAAAGGTCAAACCCTACTATGTCCGACAAGTCGAGAAAATCGAAAAAGAAGAGTGACCCGGCAAGGCCCTTTGACGCCACGGTGTTGGAGCAGGCCAAACGCATCGCGGGACAATATCAGATCGTCGTCCACCACGAAGGGGAGGAGGGCTATTGGTATGGCCACGGACTTGAGCTGCCCTTGACCATGGGAGGAGGTAAGACCGCGCAGGCTTGCATAAAGGACACGCAGAAAGCCCTCGTGGCCTCTGTCGCCACCACCATAGAGAGAGGGGAAACCCCCTCCATGCCGGCCAAGCAGGGACGGCGAACCCAGCAGGTCAACGTCAGGCTTACCGATGAAGAAAAGGCCGTCTTGACTGCCACAGCCAAAGCCAGGGGCTTCAAAGGCCTGGGCGACTACCTCCGATCCACGGCCCTCTCCCGTGGAGCCTAGACCGATTGCTGATTACTGGTCACTGATTACTGATTACTGGTTACTGGTTACCGACTACTAAAACTTTGGCATGGTTCAATTTCAGGTAACAGTTCTGCCGGATTTATGATGCTTCCGAAGTCGTAAACCGCATACCGAATTAGAGTTTTTAGTTCACGGTTAGAAACCTTGAATCAGCTTTTCCTTCAACTGTGAACCGTGAACCTGGAACCTTGAACCAGGCCCAAACTTTTTTTATTTTCCCCTTTGACATCTTCTACACATGTAGTAATCTGACTTCTACGATTGTAGAAGGAGACTTTAAATGAAGCTCACCGATGCAGAATGGCAGATCATGAATGCCCTGTGGATCAAGAGCCCGGCGACGGCTCGGGAGGTAGCCAACCGGCTGCCGGCGCGGGTGAACTGGGCCTATACGACCATCAAGACCATGTTGAGTCGTTTGGTGGACAAGCAGATCGTCCGCGAAGAGAAGCGGGGCAAGGTCAGTATCTATGAACCTCTCATGGTGCAGAGCAAGGCCCGCAAGGGTGCGCTGAAGTCCTTCGTCGACTCTGCCCTAGGTGGGGCGATGGGGCCCTTGGTCCACTATCTCGCCGAGGCGAAGCAGCTCAGTGAGAAACAACGCAGACAACTGGAAGAGATACTTCAGGAGGAAGAGTCATAAGAGGAGAACCGCAATGGTCGAACAGCTAAACCGAATCGCTGAGCTGTGGTGGATCTGGACGGTAGGTATGTTCTGGCAGGTCGGTCTTCTCATCGTCATCGTCGCCTGTCTGGACGCGCTGGTCCGCAAGTGGGCCTGGCCCCAGATTCGCTACGCGCTGTGGCTATTGGTGCTGATCAAGCTGGTGCTTCCTCCCGATCTCCATCTCCCCAGCAGCGTCAGTTCAAAACTACCGTCGATGGCCGCGCAGGCGTTCAATGCCCAAACAAGCGTTCCAGAGTCAGAGCGTCTCGTCTCCTTCTCAATCGTAGAGGCCTCAACCGGGACATCCGTGGGCATGAATGCCGTGACACTACCTCGGCGTGCTGTTGGACTGATGGACAAGGACCTCGCGGCAGATCCACCTGTTTTTGCGAGCCCGCCGCCGCCGGTGAAGCCGAGCTGGCAGTGCTATGCCTTGGCGCTCTGGTGTCTGGGGATGCTCGTGCTGAGTACCTGGCTGTGGGGTAAACTCCGTGGCCTCCGTCGAGGGGTGTCGGATGCCTCCGGCAATGAGTCCTTGGCGGCCTCCTTGGACCGCCTGGTGCCGCAATGTGCCGAGCAACTGGGCCTAAGCCGCGTGCCGGAGGTCAGGCTCACGCGCAGCATTCTCTGCCCGGCGGTGACGGGTATCTTTCGGCCGGTGCTATTGATGCCGGTCGACTTCCTCAGCAAGCTCTCTCCCAAGAGCACCGAGCACATGCTCTTGCACGAGTTTGCGCACATCAAACGTGGGGATCTGTATGTCCACGGCGTCTACATGATCCTGCAAATCATCTATTGGTATAACCCCTTGCTTTGGCTGGTCAGTCGCCAGATGCATCACCTGCGTGAGATCTGTTGCGACGCCACCGTGGCCCAACACTTAAAGGATAGAGCAATGGAGTATCGACAAACACTACTAGACATAGCGAAACGCTACGTGGCCCGATCCGTCGAACCGGGTTTGGGCCTACTGGGACTCTTTGAAGGGTCGAATCGGCTGGTGGCTCGTCTCAACTGCCTCAAGCGCGGTGCGGGGCGCTACCCGCGGGTGCGGGCGGGGTTGGCTGGCGGCTTGGTTGTTCTCATGGTGGTCTGCGTGCTTCCCATGGCCCAGGCTCAGGAGGAACCGGTCGAGACGGAATCGCCTACGGCCGAACAGAGCGATCTGAACGTTGCCCGTCAGATGGAGGCCCTCGCCGCACGGCTTGAGGTTCTGGAGCCGCAACGACAAGAACTGAAAACG
>JADFHU010000163.1 GCA_022567055.1 Planctomycetota bacterium | reverse complement strand
TGATCGGGATCGGAATCGCTGTTAATCGGGCTCGCTATCGCTATCGGTATCGAAATCGAAATCGGTTTCGTGATGTCCTTAGCATCGAGCCTTGCGATTTCGAACCCGATCCCGATAGCGATAGCGATTCTTGCCAGAAACATTTCTCGCACACCCAGGGCAGCTTCGACCGGCAGGTTCAGGGTCTTGGTAGAGTGATCGTAGTTGAATTACTTGTCTACTAGGAGCCTGTCGGACATTCGCTTTTTCGTTACCTTCGCCCGTCTGGCTGCCTATTCCTCGTTGGGACCATTGTAGAAAGGGCATATAGAATGCGCATCTATCAAGTGCTCCTAGTGGCGATTGCTGTTTCCTGCCATTGCCTGGCGGTCCGAGCCGGCGTTTTGGATGATTTTGAAAAGGATGCTACCAAGGACCGTTCTCACGAGCGGCATCACGATTACTACGAGGACAATTACCGTCATTATCATCATCATTATGATGATGACGGTCGCCGTCGTCCAAGGGGGCGTTCCATTGGGTTTGATTGGGAGAGGGAACCTCATCGCTTGGGGGAGCCCGTTTTGCCCTTTGCCCGCTTCGACGGTGTCTATCAGACGGTCGAGACCAACGTCGATGCACGTGACTTTTACGCTCAGGTCGGCTATCAGGCGTTTGGCCTGGATGTGAGACACACGCGGTTCACGGAGACGAATCCCTCAGACCATCTGGACGTCTATCGGTTCCACGGGCTCTTGCGGCTGGGAGGGGCTTTCGAGAGCGAAACCCTTCGGCAGGGTGCCCAGAGTTTTTGGGAAGTCGATGTCGGTCTCGGCTACGTGCAACTGGCTGGAAACAACAGACAGGGGGCCCTCTCCTTCACATTGCCGATCCTGCTGTATCCAAGCAAGCACTGGGGTCTGGAGTTTCGGCCTGCCTGGGCAACGATCAATGACTCCAAACTACAGGACTACGACCTTAGCGCACACTTCCTACTAAAGTATGTTGGCTTAAAAGTCGGCTACCGTTGGTTGAAGAGTCCCAATATGGATCTCGCCGGCCCCTACGTCGGCGCTGTGACGCGTTTTTAAGGCTGTTCATGTGTGTGCGTGGCGGGAAAATCTGTAATCAGTAGTCGGTCACAGGAAGTCGGCGCGAGCCAAAACTAATTACTCTGCCACTGATTACTGATAACTACTAGCGTGAAACCCCGGAAAGCGGCCAAAAAAGCGACCTTCACCTCATCACAACAAGACACGGTCCGCGGTCCGCCGCCCCTACCATTTTTCTTGACGGCCGCGGCTGATCCGTATATCTCAGTTGCACGGCTACAGCCCCGGTAGTCATGATCCCCGATTACCCGCATCATATGGACTCGGTGGATGAAGAATAGACAGGGCCTAGAGTGCTCTAAGGAGCCAGCTTGTGACGAAGCTGAAAGTGATTATCTGTGGCGCGGGAGAGGTCGGCAGGCATGCCGCGGAGGTGCTCGCCGACGCGGATCACTCCGTGACCGTGATCGACTCCTGCGCCGAGCACCTGCGTACGGTCGCCGACGAACTCGACGTCCGCACCTTGGAGGGCAATGCGGCAAGCGCGACCGTGCTGCGGGAAGCCGGCGCGGCCAGTGCCGATGTTGTGGTCGGCGCCACCGATTCCGACGAGGTGAATCTCGTCGCCGCATCGGTCGGCCGCGCGATCGGAGCCAAGAAGTCGATTGCCCGCCTGCACCACCGCGCCTTCTTCGCCAAGGACCTGGATTACGCCAAACACTTCGGCATTGACCGACTCATCTGTCCGGAATACTCGACCGCCGGGGCGATCGCGCGGGCGCTGCGCAATCCGGCCGCGCTGGCGATCGAGCAGTTCGCCGGCGGCCGGATCGATATGCACGAATTCTCCGTCAGCGAAGACGCGCCCGCGGTGGGCGTAGCGCTGCAGGACACGCGCATGCCGCCGAACACCCGTCTGGCAGCCGTTCTCCGCAACGGCCAGGTGCTCATACCCGATGCGAGCACCTGCCTGGAGCGGGGCGACCGTGTGGTACTGGTCGGTAACAGCGCCACGTTCGACGAGGCCCGTCGGCTCTTCCGCAAGGAACGCCCCAAGCGACGCAAAGTGGTCCTGATGGGAGGCACGCCCATGGCGGTCTGGCTGTGTCGAGCCTTACGCGAGCACGCCTGGTCCATACGACTGTTCGAGACCAACAAGGCCCGGGCCGAGGACCTGGCCGAGAAGCTCGATTGGGTCACGGTGTTGAACGTCGACCCCATGGACAAGGGCGTCTTCGCCGAAGAACAAATTGCGTTGGCGGACGTGTTCGTAGCGCTGCTTGACGACGATGAGGACAATATCGTCGGAGCGGTGTTTGCCAAGGCCGGCGGGGTCACGGAAGCCGTCGCCGTCGTGCAGCGATCACGCTATCTCGATCTGCTTTACCACATAGGCGTCGACCGCTCTTTCAGCTCCGGCATGGTGGCGGCCCAGGAGATCCTGCACCTGCTCGATGACAGCCCGCTACGAAAACTGGCAACGCTGGCCGGAGACGTCGAAGCGTTCGAGGCCAGGATCGGGCCCGACGCCAAGGTGGCCGGACGAACGCTTGCTGAAAGCAAGCTCGCACCGCAATGGAGCGTGGGGGCCATACGCCGAGATGATGATGTTTGGGTCCCCGGGGCCAACGATGTATTCAAGCCGGGGGATACGCTACTCCTGATCGGCCGCCAGGGCCAACAGAAGGAACTGCAGAGGCTTCTGATCGGTCGGTAGTATCCATGAATTACGGCATCATCATCAACCAGGCAGGGCTGCTCGGTGTTCTCCTGAGCGGAATCATGCTCGCGACGTCGGGCGTGTTTCTGGGCCTGCACTCCTATGTCGGGCGGCCGATCCAGGGTAACGCCATCGGCGCGCTATTCGTAGCCGGGGCAGCCGGACTGCTGGTGAGCGGTGCGGCGTGGTTCTTCACCCGAGGCCGGTCGAAGCATTTCGGACGGAGAGAGGCGCTGCTACTGGTGGCGCTGAGTTGGTTTGGCGGTGCGTTGCTCGGCGCGCTGCCCTTCTGGATCTGGGCGAGCAATCAATCGGACGGCCTAGTAGGCTCTGTCAGAAAACTCGATCTGGCTTCGAGCGGCTCTTTCTCCGCCTGGCTGCATCCGGCTGCATCGACGATAGAACCAACATCGCCTGCTTCGCCGTCTTTGCCAGGCGAAAAAATGGCTCGCTCTCAGGTCGACGACGAAGTTTTCAGAAAGAGCCTAGACCCGCACCCGTTTGAGTCGTTCGTGAACTGTTATTTCGAGTCCATGAGCGGGTTGACCACCACGGGTGCAACCGTTCTCAGTGAGATCGAATCACTGCCCTCCAGCCTGCTGCTTTGGCGCGCGTTCACGCAGTGGCTTGGCGGCCTGGGGATCGTCGTGTTGTTCGTCGCCGTGCTGCCCGGCCTGGGCGTGGGCGGGAAGCGGCTGTTCCAGATTGAAGCGCCCGGTCCCGCGCCGGAGGGCCTGCAACCTCATATTCGCGAGACGGCTCGCTGGCTTTGGATGATCTACGTCGGACTGACCCTAGCCGAGATTCTGCTGCTGTGGCAGGTGGCAGGCATGGACGGTTTTGATGCCATCTGTCACACCTTTGCGACCTTAGCGACCGGTGGCTTCAGTACCATGAACGCCAGTATCGGCGCGTACCACGGCACGTTGGCGGTCGACATCATCGTCATCGTGTTCATGCTGCTGGCGGGGATCAACTTCGGGCTCTACTATCGCATTTGCCGCGGCAACCTCTCCGCCGTCTGGGACGATGTCGAGATTCGCGTCTATCTCGGCATGCTCCTCGTCGCAACGGTCATTGTCTGTGGCGCGCTCGCCCTTAGTCGCAATCCCCTGGTGATGACCGACAAGGTCACGCAGGAGTCGTCCTATGGCGAAATCCTGCGCCAGGGCATCTTCACGACGATCTCCGTCCAGACCACCACCGGCTTCTGCACCGCCGATTTCAACCAGTGGCCCTTCATCGCCAAGGCCGTGTTGCTGATGTTGATGTTCGTCGGCGGATCGTCGGGATCAACCGCCGGCGGCATCAAGGTGATCCGCATCTGGTTGGCACTCAAAGTGCTTTCCGCCGAGATCGAGCGGGTCTTCCGCCCGCATATCGTCCGCCCGGTGCGCGTCGGTGGCCACTCGGTGCCCCAGGAACTGCGCTTGGGCGCAGTCGCCTATGTCCTCGGGATCCTGTTGCTCTTCGGCCTGGGCTCGGTCACGATCATGTCCTTGGAACAGTTGAACGCGGAGAGCGACTGCGATTTCATCAGTGCCGCCGCCAGTTGTGTCGCGACACTGTGCAACATCGGTCCGGCCTTGGGCAAGGTCGGCCCGGTGGAAAACTATGGTTGGTTCTCTGCCGGCTCGAAAGTGGTCATGTGCGTCCTGATGGCGCTCGGCCGACTCGAGGTATTCGCCATCATCGTGCTACTGAGTCCCGCGTTCTGGAAGCGGAACTAAAAAGTGAAACAGAAAAACCCCAACCGGGCGATTCGACAGCTGCTCTCAGTACTCGAGCACCAATAAGGCTTCTGAAGGGTGTATTTTCTAACATGAAGAGCATGAAGGGCGTTGCCGTGGTCTCTAGGTCTGGCTTGTGCTTGGGACGCCGTCCTGCCCTGCTGCGCAGGCTTCTGCGAAGGAGTCCTACGCCCGTCTCCGCTTAGGGAAACAAGTTTCCCACGCCGAGACGAGCTTGTGCTCGCAGGACGGCTGGTTTAGCGAATAGAATGACCTTTTCAGTTCTCGAGTTAATCGGATTGAAGTTTCCTGTTCTCATGTGCTGGCGCATTGGTGAAACAGCCCACTCGATGGGTACTCGAAGTGTTCTTTCATGAAGTGGGCAAGCCTGCGCAGCCCACGTGGCCCCAGAAGCCATCCAAGAGAATAGGTTCCCTCCGGCCACGGCGTGAGCCCTTCATGTATCTCCATGCTCTCCATGGTAAGAAATCCCCATTCAAGCGAAGCTTGAACCCTTACCTCTCTATTGCAGGGTCGCAAGAACTGGAAATCCTTGCCAGAAATTCTTACTGATAATGTCCTCTTTCTTTTCTCTGTGCCCTCTGCGTCCTCTGTGGTAAGAACATTTTCTGTACACCGAAGGTATTGCCCGATGCCCGTCCCACGCTAGGACGTATCACTCCTCAGCCGGCGCAACCTGCTTCGTCCCCATCAGGTATGCGAAGAGATCGAGCACCTGCTTATCCGACATCGCTTCCAGCATAGCCTCCGGCATCATGGAGAGTTTGGAGTTTTCGCGCGACTGGATATCCGACTTGCTGATCACGACGGCATCCTGCCCGACCACACGCAGAGTGAGCGTGCGCTCGCTCTCAACCGCAATGTTGCCGGCATAGGTTCGGCCGTCCCGTGTGGTGATCATCACCATCTTGTAGTCGTCTTGAATATCGGCACTGGGGTCAATGATGTTCGAGAGTAGGTAGTCGAGATTCGTCCGGTTCGAACCCGTGAGGTCCGGGCCCAGCAAGCCGCCTTGGCCATACATGGTATGGCATTGACCGCAGAGCGCGTCAAAAATAGTCCGACCCTTGCTCGCATCGGCCGCGGCGATGGCCTGATTGGTGCAGAGGGCATAGTACTCGGCCAGCGCGGCCTGTTTTTCGTTGGCAAGCCTGTTGATCGGCCCCCACACCTCGAGAAATCCGCTGCCCACGACTCGGTGCAGTTGCCGGGCGGCGTAGACTGGGATGTCACTCTTGGGAATCGACCCTCTTTTCAAGGCCCGAGTTAGGTCCCAGCCGTAATCAGGACGAGATGACAGGGTCTGGACCACTTCCAGTTTTTCGTCGGCATTGAATTGATCGTATTCCTCCAGTAACAGATCCGCCAGATGCCCTCTGTCATAGGCCGCGATGGCGCGAATGGCATCAATGCGAAGCTCGGGGTCATTGAGGAGTTTGGGAATCTCCGCGACCAGTTCGTCACGCTGGTTGTTCGCGAGTCCGGTGAGTGCGTCGCGCCGAGAAGCGAGGGGTGCACCGTCATCTTTCAGGGTGGCGAGCATTTCCATCGTCGCTTCGATGCTGCCGAATCGCTGGGCCACCGCCAAGGCGACTTCCGCCACCTTCCGATCCGCCCGCAGCTTGGTATAGACCGAGTCCCAATTGCCGGGAGGCGTCACATCAGAACGGCCTTCAAGACCCGCCTGCATCCCCTTCAAGAGGGCGAGTCGCGCGTCCGACCGCCTCCCGAGCGATGCAACCAGGATTTCAAGTTGATCTGCATCCACCAAACGGCGGCCGATGTACTCGTTAAGCATGTTGATCTCACCGCCCTTGGCAAGGTCGAGTGCACGGCCCGGGTCTTCCGGTACGAGAGACTCGATGGCAAACCAGATCATCTTCGGAATGTTGTGATCTGCGCTGTCTTCGCCATGATCCACCAGTTCCTTGGCGATGCGCCAGCGTGCATCGTGTTCTATACGCTGCAGGGCTGCGGCCAGGTATAAGCGCACCACCGGTGATCTATCACGGCGGGCCATACGGGTGAATTTTCTCAGAGCACCCGCAGGCGGATCATGATCTTCGCAGAGCAACTGGATGGCCCAGGCCCGGATGTATTCGTCCGGATCCGTCAGTGCCTTGATGAGATCCTTGTTCGTAAAGCCATTCGTTACGTGCGTGGCCCACATCGCTCGCAGACGCAAGTCTGGATTCGAGTTTGCCCGGAAAATATCGCGCAGCCGCGCTTTCGCCGCATCACTCAGTTCACGCTGGATCGCTCGGCCTTGCAGCAGAACGCGGGCGCGCCGGGCATGCCATGCGCTCTTGCTGAGCTGTAGCTCGACCAACTGCTCATCGGTCATTGCTTTCAGATCGCTGTAACGCCCCTCCCAGTCCTCGGCCAGAGACGTCTTCGGCATGATGCGGAATATTCGCCCGGTTTCCTTGTTAAGCACCTCTTTTCCACAGATGTCGGCGTCATGCCAGTCCAACACATACACCGCGCCTTCCGGTCCGATCTCCATACTGAAGCCAATCCATTGGGCATTGTTGGCAAGAAGAAAATCGTCCCCATGATGCGCCACGAACCCTGACCCCTGGGGCTCAAGCACGTCGGTTAGGACGGCATGTTCGTGGATGTTTGCCATGAAGAGTCGGCCCTGGTGTTCTTGCGGAAATGCATCGGACAAATAGACCCGCGCGCCGCCGTGCGCCGAGCGATGCCTGTGGTCAACGATGGTACGGATGTCACTGTAAATGTAGGGATTGAAATGCTTGCCGCCCTGGCGGTGATAGATCCCGCCGGGGATCACATGAAAGAGGTGCGGAATCACACAGGCACTGATAAACAACTGACCCTTGGCGTCATAGTCAATGCCCCAGGGATTGCTGAAGCCGTGGGCCACGACCTCAAAACGCTCCTTGGTCGGATGATATCTCCAAACCCCACCGTTAATGTCGACGCCATCGGCTTGCAACAGGTCCCTTGGAAATCGGTCCCGGTGTCCATAGAGGCGACCTCGCCCGTTCGGCTTTCTGATCTTTGAAGGCGTCGCAAATCCCTCCAGTCCGTACAACCAGCCATCCGGCCCCCAGTGTAAGCTGTTGATCGTCTCGTGGCGGTCACGGATGCCCCAGCCTGTGAGAAGGATTTCGAGGTCGTTCATGTCTCCCACATCATCACCATCACGATCCGGGATGAAGAGCAAGTTTGGCGGAGCACCCAGGAAAAGGCCGTCGAATCCGACGGCGATTGCCGACGGAAAGGGGATACCCTCCAGAAAGACCTTCATGTCATCCGCGACGCCATCGCGATCCGTGTCTTCCAGAATCAAAATGCGACTGTCACCAAAATTCGAAAAACCGCTGCCCCGACTCTCGTAGTCTCGGTTCTCCGCGATCCACATGCGTCCCCGATCATCCCAGCAGAAGGCCATGGGTTGCGTGATCATCGGTTCCGAGGCCCAGACATTGACGGCAAAGCCCTCGATGAGCGTCATGCGTTCCGCGGCCTCCTTCGGGGTCAGAAACTTTTCCTTTCTGCCTTCTTCCTGAGCAATTCTCCAGAGCGCCGAGGTGGATCCTTGGCCGCTATACCTTTGCCACTGACGCGTCAGTTCCACGTCGTTGAGTTCACCTGTATGGACGACCAGCCGGTGTCGGATGATCTCGGTTGTACCGTTCTTGATCTTCCAATCGCCCATACGCGCCCGAACGGGTCCCACCCCCAGTTGGCCGTCGACTCGCCAGGTCTGCGGAAATCCCGCGTTTTGGGGGTGGTCGAAAATCGCCACATGCGCCAGGTCCTCGCGCCCGTCCACTTGCATGCCGACATCAACCCACATGGCCCTCTGCCCCTCTGCCTGTTCGTTACGCTGCCGGGCCGCATTGACCACTTCGCCACGCATGCCCTGGCGCCACGGCATGCGCAAGAACATGCCTCCATAGGAAAATTCATTGATGGTAATGTCAGTCTTTGCCGCGCCGGCCCACTCTAGATCGAGTATGTATTTCCCTTCGACAATGCGCATGGCCCATGTCTGTGTTTCCGTCATGATGGCATGACCATCTTCATCCAGCATGTCATAGACGGTTTGCCATTTGACCTCCTTCCCGCTTGCGTTCAATACCGATGCCGATGCTAGCTGCCAATAGTCCCCGCCGGGATTGTGAAAAAAATCCCGGCCGATGGCCTTGGCGATATCTGCAGGCTTGTCGCGATTATGAAACCATTTCCCGAGGGTTTCTTTCGAGACCGACTGGCCGTTTACCCGTGTAAAGCCCCAATAGAGACCCGTTTGGTGCTTGTGGTGTTCCGGGCTATATTCGGTGATCACGCCCTTTCCATCCGGAGCGACGATGGGATGTAGATAGGGCCGATGATCCGGCCTGACGTTTTGAGTGAGAATTGGCAACTTCCCATCATCCCGGTAGATTGAAATAGTGCCGATTTGTGTATCCTGTTCTACTCTCAAACTCGTTTCATCTGAGGACCCATATCCGCTGGAATCCTGGGCATCACAGCTATAGCTGACCAAGAACATGGCAGCCAATGCGGTGAATTTGCCTACTGAATGGCTCATAAATCTCTCCTAAGGTAAATAGGTTAGTATGGCTTATCACCGCCCAATGGTCTATGATTTAGGTGGCCATATGGATGTTTGTTGAACTAACAGGTTCTAACAACTGTGAAAACAGATATCAACCACTGTATTCTTGTCGCAGTACCCAAGCCCCCATGCGGGTGGCCTCCTCCTATGATGAATCCGCGGATAGGGGATCGGCAAGAAATAAATGGGACAATTTGGGGTCCAAGTGTGCCCCATATTTGGTTGCGCCCGATTGAGCGAAACCACAGGCGTAGCTGTCCTACGTCGCGGATTTCGCGATTGAGAAGCGATCAAAGATGGGGTGCAATTGGGCATTCAAAAGTCCAAGTTATTTCGTGGTTCTTTAATAATGCTGCTATCGCAGCCAGGATTGTACCACGGAAGCCGCTGTTTTCTTGCCGG
>JADFHU010000802.1 GCA_022567055.1 Planctomycetota bacterium | reverse complement strand
TGAGGATTTCGCGATTGAGGAACGGCCAAAGACTACCTGAAGATGAGATGGAGAAGCGGTAAGTTATTGTTGTGCGGGTCCTAAGGGACCGGCAAGAAAGTAGACCCCATGAAGATAAGGGACCGGCAAGAAATAACTTGGACTTTTGAATGCCCAATTGCATCCCATCTTGGATCGCTTCTCAATCGCGAAATCCGCGACGTAGGACAGCTACGCCTGTGGTTTCGCTCAATCGGGCGCGACCCAATATGGGGCACACTTGGACCCCAAATTGTCCAATTTATTTATTGCCGATCCCTAACTGTAATTGGCATGGTGGCCATGCTTGCGGTAGGGTGTTCGCAACTATCGAATCCAGCCAGCAACGAGGAGAACTCTAAGAATCAACTCATTGTCATTGGTAGACGCTGCTATGAAAGGGGGCTTTTTTGGGGTACCGGTGGCGACATCAGTGTACGCCTTCCGGGAAGCAAGCAGTTTCTTATTAAAGCGAGCATGACCTGTCTTGGGGACATGGATGAGAGCAAAATCACCACAGTCAACCCTGACGGGTTGGCACTACACGGCCCCAAGCCATCCCACGAAACACTGATCCATGCACGACTCTATGGCATGCGGCCCGAGGTGGGAGCCATACTGCATATGCATTCACCTTATGCCACGGCCTGGGCGAGCGTCGGCAAGAAGATCCCAGCCATCACCCAGCAGTCGGTGACCCTGTTCAGGGACATGGGTATCGTGCCGTACCATCCGGTAGGTTCGAAGGAACTGGTGGAAGCAGTGGTTGCCTGTTACCAGAATCCCAACACCCAGGTCGTACTGATGGAAAATCACGGCGTCTTTGTGCTGGGCGAGGATCTGTATAGCCTACTCTACAACGCTGAAAAGGCAGAAAACACAGCCCATATTGCCTACTTGGCCCGAGATCTCGGCGAACCGAAAGAATTCGACGCGAAGGTGGTCTACTAGACCCAGTTATTTCACCAGACCGGGATTCGTGCACCGCCTTCCAGCAGATGTTGTCAATCGCTGAATCAACTCATCTTGTTAGGTGCTCTTAATACACATGATACCGATAACAATCGTACAAATCGCTATCGCCTTGGGAATTGTGAAACGTTCTTTCAGGAAGATCATTCCAGCCAGAGCACCCAGGACGACGCCGAGTTCCCGAACGGCAACAATATAGCCGACAGGCGCCATGGTAAAAGCGAAGAGTATCATCAAGTAGGTTCCAATTGACCCGGCCCCGATCACCACGGCGTAGCCAAGATATTGCCTGGCCGCTTGCCCGAGCTTGCCGCGGTACCGCCTCACAACGAAAGGGGTCAGGAAGACTGCCGCGAGCAGAAACATGAACCATATATACACGACTGGATTCACATGACCCACGCCTATCTTATCAACCAATGAATATGCGACAATCGTGGCTCCGGCGGACAACGCCAATCTTATCACTCTGGGCGGTGCCGGAAAACTCGATTTGGCTTCGAGCGGCCCTTTTTCTTGAATAGTTTTATCTGCTGCCAGGCTCAAAGTCATGATGCCCGCAGAGATCAGACCAATTCCGATTGATCCGAGAAGTGCCAAGTATTCCTTAAAAAACAAGCTGGCCAGGATCGCAGTTAATGCGATACCTGAACCACGAGCGATTGGATAGACGAGTGAGATTTCACCGTGCTCATATCCCTTTGCTATCAGACGGAAGTATACCCCATGAATCAACCCGGTGGCGATGATGCAGATAATAGCCTGCGCCGATACCGTCTCGGGAAGTCCCCTATGGACAACGATGCCAATCACACCCGGCAAAACAAGTGCGCATCCAATCCACAGACCCAACCACATGGCAACCAGGTTTCCGGCTGCCTTGCGTGCCGCGAAGTTCCACGTAGCATGGAAAATGGCGGATATCAGCACCAGGATGAAGACAGATAAAGTCATTTTGTCAAAATACAGAGTCGAGTTCTCGACATCATTATAGGGACTCCGACCCATTGAGAAAATAGGTGACATGTCTGTTGCCTGGAATTATCGCCGTCATTGGGTGTGATCCTATAGCTTTGGGCCCACAAAGATGATCGCGGTGCGGATCTTCAATGTTGCTTGTCTCCGAACATTGCGATAGAATTCGTACCAAATCGACGTCCCGGGAGCTTACATAAGCCGTCGCGAACATTATAGGAGAAACACTATGAAACAGTTCACAGCGTTATGCATCATCGCCTTTTTGGCGGGTTTGGTATTCGCCGAGGATAAGCCGGAATTGAAGAAAGCGTTCGTCGACGGCAACGGCGAAGGTTGGCGGGCGCTGACCGCGGAAGATTTCACCAGGGTCAATTCCGCTGACGACACATGGCGCTGGAAAGACGGAGTGCTTCACTGCACCGGCCGGCCGGTCAGTGTCATGCGGACGAAGAAGA
>JADFHU010000162.1 GCA_022567055.1 Planctomycetota bacterium | reverse complement strand
CACGGCAAGGACCCCAGTAAGCAGAGGAGCAGCAGCGAGAATTTCAAAGATGCGTTGACGAGTTTCATTTTACACATTCTCTATTTGCCCTATTAGTTTTTCGATTATCGGGTAAGCATTCACTTTCTGGCTCAAGCAGGCGTTCATTGCCAGTGGTCATCGATGATTGCCTGTATCTCAGGATATTTCTCGTCGGTCTCGTTCAGCTCGGCCCGGGTCTTCTTCAGCTCCACCTTCATCGCTTCGATGATCTTGCTGTATTCCGGACTCGCGTAGAGGTTCTGCATCTCGAACGGATCCTTTTCGAGGTCGTAGAACTCCCAGGCAGCAGGAGTTCTGTCGTCGCCCGATGGTGTGCTCCCATAGAAGAAGATCAGTTTGTATCGTTCCGTGCGGATTCCGAAGTGGGCGGGAACTCGAAGATTGTGGGCCATGTGCATCCAGTAGCGATAGTAGGTCGCCGTGCGCCAGTCATCCGGCTGGGGTTTACCCATAAGTGCTTCGGCAAAGCTACGGCCCTGCATGTAGTCAGGCGTCCTCTCGACGCCGGCCAGCTCCAGGAGGGTGGGCGCGAAGTCCGTATTGTTGATCAGCCAGCCGTTTGCTGAACCACGCTTGACCCTGTCGGGGTAGTGCACAATAAAGGGCATGCGAAAGGCCTCCTCATACATCCAGCGCTTGTCCATGAAGTCGTGCTCGCCCAGAAAGAAGCCCTGGTCACCGGTGTACATGATGATCGTCCGGTCCAATTCGCCGGTTTCCTTTAGGGTGTCGATCAAGCGCTTGACGTTGTCGTCGACCCCCTTGACACAGCGCAGGTAGCGCTTGAGATACGCCTGGTAGACGGCCTTGCCGTATTGGGGCTCGTCCAGTTGCCTGTCAATACCCAGCTTGTCACCCAGTCTCCAGCTCGGGTGATTCTTGGTGACGCCCGCACCAAACTCCCGGGTTGCCTCAGAGCCAAACCCTTCCGCCGGCTGATTGTGAAGGTTTTCCGGTTCTGGAATGGTGACATCCTCAAGGTAGCTGTCGTAGCGTTTGGCGTTCTCGAACATGTCGTGCGGCGCCTTGAAATGGTGCATCAAGAAGAAGGGGCGTTTCCTGTCCCACCCCTTTTCGAGCCACTCGATGCTGATATCGGTGATGGCGTCGCTGGAGTGCTTGCCGGTTTTCCTGATCACGTTGCGTGGCCAACGCTCCCGCCCTCGCACGCGAAACACCGGGTCAAAGTAAGAACCCTGGCCGGGGAGGACGCAGTAATAATCGAAGGCGGCAGGTTCCTGTTTCAGATGCCATTTGCCGACCATGGCGGTGTGGTAGCCGGCCCTGTTCATCTCAATGGGCAGATATTGTCTCTCCGGTGGAAGATTGCCCGTGAGATCGAGGACGCCGTTGGTCTGCGAGTATTGTCCCGTGAGAATCGTGGCCCGGCTGGGCGTACAGATGGAGTTGTTGCAGAAGACACGGTCGAAACGCATCCCATTGCGGGCCAGGGCATCGATGTTTGGCGTGGGGTTCAGTCGTGCCAAGCGACTGCCGTATACGCCGATGGCCTGGGTGGTATGATCATCGGACATGATGAAGAGAACATTGGGCAGCGCCTGCCGCGGTCGGTTTTCCTTCCCAACTAGCGTACCAGGCATCGCAGCAATCGCAATGCTCGCGAATGCTTGGGCTAAGAGACCCCATCTCTTCATGATTCACTTCTCCTGTCGAGTGCGAGGCGTCGATACCGAGCGAACTCTCACTATCTCTCTCGAATTGTCAGCCTTTGGCTTCTTCCCGGAAGCGAGTCGTAAAGCCACGTCTCTTCCCGTCGCTGACGTTCCTTGTTGGCTGGATTTGACTCACGTCAAGGGTCTGCTACAGCATACCGGCAGGGCGGCTTGGACTTCAAGCTCAGAATTATGCGCGGCTCCTAAGAGCACCTACGCAAAATGACTCTGCATTCAAACGGTTTATTCTGCGTCTGGACGGCGTCAGGCTCCATCGACCGTCCTCGGACGGCCTGTTTCGCCTTCCTTGCCAGGCGCAGAAACGCTCGTTTTCGGTGCTACGATTCATTTTGATAGGCACTCTAAGTTTTTCCCAGACAAACTTCTGGACCGCTAACCTACAACTGGTTTCAATATGGGTTATGCGGAAATCGACACTTGCTTTGGCCTTGCTTTCGGCGGCTGCGTCCATGCAGGCAGCCGACACCGTGCCTCCCAACATCCTCCTCATTCTCGCCGATGATATGGGCCTCGACTCGGTATCTGCGTTCAACGACAAAATGGGCATGAAGACCCCGGCCATCGACCGCTTGGCCAGCGAAGGGATGTCCTTCACCGACGCGCACTCGACGTCCGCGGTGTGCACTCCCACACGCTACAGCGTGTTGACCGGGCGTTACAACTGGCGTTCGCGACTCAAACGCGGGATTGTGGGGCCGTGGGAACGCCCCTTAATTGCGGACCAACGCCTCACCCTGCCGGAGATGTTACGCGAGCATGGTTACGACACGGCGTGTATCGGCAAGTGGCATCTCGGCTGGCGCTGGCCCAAGCAGGGTGGAGGCATGACCGAGCGACTGGCCGAAATCGACTTCACGGCCGCGGTGAAGGGTGGACCGAACGATCATGGCTTCGACTACTACTTCGGCGACGACGTACCCAACTGGCCGCCCTATGTCTGGCGTGAAAACGAACGTTTGCTGGGGGAGATTACCACGCGCATGAAGGCGGGCGCCATGGTTGGCGTGTCCGCCGGGCCGGCCGTCGCCGACTGGGATTTTCGTGCCGTTCTTGCCGAATACGTCAAACGCTGCTCTCGGTATGTTCGCGGGCGAGCCCAGCAGAAGCGGCCGTTCTTTCTCTACTTTCCCATGCCTTCGCCTCACACGCCCATCGCGCCTCACGAGGCATTTCGCGGAAAGACGGGGGTAAGCGAGTACGCCGATTTCCTCGTTCAGACGGACTCGGCGGTCGGTGAACTGTTGCGCGCCTTGAAAGAAACGGGTCAAGAGGACAACACGCTCGTGATCTTTACCTGTGACAATGGCACATCGCCCAAGGCGAATTTCGCGGAACTCGATGCCGCGGGTGTCCATCTGAACGAACATTGGCGGGGATGGAAGGCGGATGCCTATGAGGGCGGACATCGGGTGCCATTTATCGTTCGCTGGCCCGGCCAGATCGAAAGCGGCGCCAAATGCGCTCAGACCATCACCTTGGCCGACATCATGGCCACCTGCGCCGCCGTCGTCGGACATAAACTACCAGCCGCCGCGGCCGAAGACAGTGTCAGTCTGCTGCCAACATTGCGTGGCAAAAACGCTTTCGAGCCACTCCATGAAGTGGTGGTTCACCACTCGGTCTCGGGGCATTTTGCGGTTCGTAAGGGGAAGTGGAAGCTGCTTCTCTGTCGCGGATCGGGCGGCTGGAGTCCCCCGCGCGAACCCGCGGCCGTCAAACAGAATCTCCCACTCGTTCAACTCTACAACCTACACGATGATCCGAAGGAGACCCTCAATCTTCAGGCAGATCACCCGGAAGTCGTGGAGCAGTTGACAGCGGATCTGCGTCGGATCATCGAACAGGGGCGCTCAACACCAGGGCCGAAACAAGCGAATCATGCCGGCGCAACCTGGTGGCCCGGCCTGCCCTGGGAGAAGCCGTGATGATCACTGAATGCAGAATTTGAGACGACTTTGCTCCGTGGCTGAGCCCGAACCGCGGATGCCAGTAAGCGGGGCTGTATCTCAGATACCGGCGACTTTGGCAGGATTTGGGCCTGGTTCAAACCAGGGTAACGATATGTCTGGATCGAAATCGATATCGAAATCGGGATCGAGAAAACCTTTGGTGCTACCGTTGTCCTGATGGATGAAAGACGATTTCGATAGCGATTCCGATTTCGACCCTGAAACGGCAGTTTACTCAGTGTTACCCGGAACCGTTCATTTTTGAACCAGGCCAGGATTTGACATGAACCCCTTTCGAAAGCTGAGTTTGATTTCCTTGATTGGACTGCTTCTTTCCTCGCAGCCAGCCAATGCTGCGTCCGACGAAACGCCATCCAAACCTAACATTGTATTTCTGCTCGCCGATGACCTCGGGTGGACCGGCCTGCAATGTTTCGGAAGTGACTTCTATGAGACTCCAAACCTGGATCGGTTAGCCAGGTCTGGAATGAGGTTTACCAATGCGTACGCGGCCTGCACGGTGTGTTCTCCGACCCGCGCGTCGATCATGACAGGCATGTACCCGGCGCGGATGCATCTAACTGACTTTATTTCTGGTCAGAATCGCCCGTTCGCAAAACTGAAGATTCCCGACTGGAACAAGGGCCTGAATCATTCGTACACAACCATCGCAGAAGCTCTGCAGAACGCCGGTTATGTGACGGCTCAGGTCGGCAAGTGGCATCTCAATCATGCCGGTCGTCCGCCTAGAGAATACGGTCCGAAGTCACATGGCTTTCAGTTTGAATTTCAGAAACCGGCTGGAACCAGAGGGTATTTGCTCAAGAAAGGGGCAAACCAGAATGGCGAATCCGGAAGCGACTATCTGACAGACTATTTGACGGACAAGGCTTGCGGATTTATCGATGAATTCAAAGACAAGCCGTTCTTTTTGTACTTCGCTTACCACACACCGCATACTCCGATTCAAGGGAGGCCGGACCTTGTCGCAGCTTTTCAGAAGAAAGTTCGCCCCGAGGCCATTCACAAGAATCCGGATTATGCCGCAATGGTCAACAGCCTCGATCAAAGCGTCGGACGGATTCTGGAACGGCTTATACGGCACGGCATTGCCGACAACACGATTGTCATCTTTACCTCCGACAATGGTGGATTGACTCAGCGATACGACAAACACGACGGATTCACGGAAAACCTGCCGTTGCGTCGGGGCAAAGGGTCGGCTTATGAAGGGGGCGTCCGCGTGCCCGCGATCATTCGCTGGCACGGTACAACCCAAGCCGGATCGGTGTGTGACGAACCGGTCATGACGATCGACTACTATTCGACACTGTTGGAGGTCGCTGGGATCAAAGGTGATGAAAACCACAGTCGTTCCGTCGATGGTGTCAGCCTTGTGCCTCTGCTGGCCAATTCGAAATCCGGAATCGAGCGCGATCTATTTTGGCATTATCCGCATTATCATGCCGGTGGAGACGGCCCCTACAGTGCGATTCGCTCGCGGGAGTGGCGCTTGCTTGAGTTTCACGAAAACGGAAAACTAGAACTTTACAACCTTGCGGAGGATGTCGGTGAACAGAACAACCTAGCTGCAGAGAAGGCTGACGTCGCACGAGCCTTGCTTGCGCGTCTTCACAAATGGCGGAACGATGTGGATGCCCAAATGCCAACCGAGAACCCTCATTATGATGAGACGCGAGCAACGCAAGTTGGTCGTAACAGGAAGTAAGGGCCCGAAGTCCAACGAGTTGATTCATACCCCAAGGAAAAACGATGATCAATTACTTCATCCGGCATCTATTTCGGCTGGCCACAACGACCCTCACTTTGCTCTTCGGCGTTGGACTTCTCTCGAATGCCCAGGGGGTGGAACTTCAGGACAAGCCCAACATCGTCTTCCTGCTCGCCGACGATTTGGGATACGGCGACCTCGCCTGCTTTGGATCTCCCGTCATCCAATCACCCAACCTCGACCAACTGGCCGACCAGGGCATGAAGCTCAACCAATGCTATGCCGCCAGCCCCAACTGCTCACCCTCTCGCGCCGGCATACTCACCGGACGCAGCCCCTATCGCGTCGGCATGTATGACTTCGCCCGCTTCAAACCGCTTCACATCCCTCTTGAAGAAACCACCGTTGCCGAACGGCTCAAGACAGCCGGTTACCAGACGATGTTCGCCGGCAAATGGCATTGCTCCGGTGATTTCAATTCCGGCAGACAACCCCATCCTGGTGATCACGGTTTCGACCACTGGCTCGCCAACGCCACCAACTTCGGCAAAGACCCGAAGACCTTTCTTCGCAACGGCGCAGCCACTGGAAAAATCAATGGATGGATGAGCGAACTCGTCGTCAATGAAGCCATGACTTGGCTCGATGATCGCGACCCAGACCAACCTTTCTTCACCTGCCTTTGGTTCAGCGAACCGCACACGCCCGTCCTCGCCGCGGAGGAGTTCCGAAAGCTCTATCCCAACGATAGAATCGCATCTCACGTCGAACAACTCGCCACATCTGGCGGTCCACAGGTCAAACGCAGATCCAAGCTCCAAAGCCCCGACCTGTACTTTGGCTGCATCTCCATGCTCGACCACCACATTGGCAGATTCATGGATTATCTCGACGAGAAAGGCCTTGCCGACAGCACCCTCGTCGTCTTCACCTCCGACAACGGACCCGAACACCGGACGACTACCGCCTTCGGCAGTTCCGGCCATCTCCGCGGCGCCAAGGGACACATGCACGACGGCGGCATCCACGTCCCCGGCATCATCCGCTGGCCCGGCAAGATCGAAGCCGGCTCTGTCAGCGAAGAACCCGTCAACGGTACCGACTGGCTTCCTACTCTCTGCGCCGTCGCCAAAGTCGAACCGCCCACCGCCCGCCTCCTCGACGGCGTCAACGTCCTGCCCGCTCTCCTCAACGACGAACCGCTCATCCGCGCGCGGCCCATGATGTGGTGGCTCTGGCACGCTCGCGGCGGATACGAAGTGGCCATGCGCGACGGCGATTACAAACTCCTCGCCACCATGCTTCCGCAAGCGGATCCCGGCGCCATCGCCGATGCCCGGCAACCCAAGGATTGGACCATCATGCAATTCATCAAGCAGGCCGAACTTGGACGTTTCGAGATGTTCAACCTCACCGAAGACCCTTCCGAAGTCACCAACCTCGCCACCGTTCAACCGGAACGATTCGAACGTCTACGAAAACGCATGATTAATCTCCACGCCGAAATTCGCGCCGAAGGCCCCGAATACGAACTAGGGAAAACCAAAAAGGAATAACACCACTTTACTTGCTTGTTTCTTCCTTGAGTCGTCGTCCCTTCCCCCGCTATAATTACGCCTGTCGATAAAAATCTTTTTCCCTATCAGTCATTTTTTTGAAAAGTTCCTTAGGGGTGCTATTATGCGCGAACTTCATTTTGTTTTCCTTGCAATTGCCTCTTGCCTGATCGGCGGTCAGAGTTTTGGAAGCGACCGATTAAGACTGGTCGATATCTTGGACCCACTGCCAGAGTTGGATGCGGCGATACCGTCTCCGGCTGAGGCGATGAACATGGAAGTAGGGGAGCGGCATTGGTACCATTTCGAGATATTCGAGTATTTGGATACCTTGGCAGAGGCCTCGTCGAGGATGCGTAGCCTGGGCGAGCACGCTCGGTCCTATGGCGGACGGCCCTTGGCAAGCTATGCCATATCCTCCCCTGCGAACATCGAGCGTCTCGATGCCATTCGCCGAGCGAGACAGAGCCTCGTCGATCCGAAAGCCAGCATCGCCCTCGAGACCATGCCGGCCGTATTGCATATGGGCTATAGCATTCATGGCAATGAACCGAGCGGCGCGAATGCCACGCCCCTGGTAGCGTACTATTTGACGGCGGCCCAAGACGCGGCGTTGGAAACTCAACTCGAAAACGTCGTCATCCTCTTAAATCCGGTGTTCAATCCCGATGGCTTGGATCGTTTCGCGCATTGGACCAATAGTCATCGAGGTCTGGCGCCGAGCGCCGATTCCAAGGACCGAGAGCATTTGGAGCCGTTCGCCACGGGGCGAACGAACTACTATTGGTTCGATCTTAATCGAGATTGGCTGGCGCACCAACATCCGGAAAGTCGAGGCCGCTTGGCGTTGTTTCATGAGTGGAAACCCAATGTCCAGCTAGACTTTCACGAGCAGGGAAGCGAGAGTTCCTACTTCTTCATGCCCGGAAAGCCCGAACGGGTGAATCCGCTCACGCCAGCCATCAATCAGGATCTGACAGACGCCATCGCGGCATATCATCGTAGCGTCTTCGACCAGGAAGGCATTTTGTATTATTCGCAGGAAGGCTATGACGACTTCTTCATGGGCAAGGGGTCGACCTATCCCGACTTGTTCGGCTGCGTGGGCATATTGTTCGAGCAACCTAGCTCGCGCGGCGCCCACCAGGAGACCAAGAACGGTTTGCTGACCTTTCCCATTTCGATTTCCAATCAGTTTCGAACGTCCCTCTCTTCGCTGGCCGCCACTGCCGCATTGAAGGATGAGCTGCTCCGATATCAGAGAGACTCTTACGCCGACAGTCTGAAGCAGGGCAAGTCTGCGGGTGGCTATTACCTCGCGACGGCGAATGGCGATCCGACTCGGCTGCGGGAGTTCGTACGTGTATTGCAAGGACACCATATCGAGGTCAAGGCGCTTGCTAAATTGAAGAAAATCAACGGCAAAATCTACCCACCCCATAGTTCCATCGCCATTCCTCTTGCTCAGCCTCATTACCCCTATTTGCAGACCCTATGGGAGCGTCGGACAGAATTTGAGGAAGATGTTTTTTATGATGTATCCGCTTGGACCTTGCCCCTGGCTTTCAATCTTCAGCATACGAGCGTCCCGGTCAAGAAGGTCGCCACGAAGGCGCTGCCCGCTTCGTTCCCCGCGCCGGCGCATGCCAACGAGCTGGGAGAAAGCTCGGTTGGCTATCTCATCGATTGGCGGGACAGCGCGTCGCCCGCGTTGCTTTACGCGCTTCTGGATGCGGAAGCCAACGTGCGGGTGGCGACGCGTCCGTTTACCGCGACCCTCGCTGGGGGCGAGCAAAGGGAATTTGGATACGGCGCCCTATTTGTCGGTAGAGCATTGAATCCAGCGATTCCCGACGAAGCGATGCGGCTATTGAGAGACGCCGCTGCCGGGGGGACGCCTGTCTTTCCTGCGATGAGCAGCTCGACCCACTCGGGCATCGATCTCGGCAGCAGGGATTTCAAGGTTCTCGAAAAGCCGAAGGTCATTCTCGTGACCGGATCCGGGATGAGCCAATACGACGTCGGCGAAATCTGGCACTTATTCGATCAACGACTCCGCATGCCAATTACCATGGTGGATTGGACCCGCCTGGGAAGCGTTTCCCTGTCGGACTATACGCATGTGCTTCTGACTCGCGACCTCGACGGTCTCCGAGAAAGCGCTCTGAATAAGCTAAAGGCCTTCGTCAAAGGCGGGGGCGTACTGTGGGCTCAGGAGGACAGAGCCGTCAAATGGGTCATTGAGAAAGGGCTTGCCGAAGGCGTCTGGCGAATGAGCGAGGAGGAAAAAGTCCAGAAGGCCAGGGAGAAAGCGGCTGAGTCTAAAAAGGACGAAGGCCCCGGCAAGCCGAGTCCGGTCGAGCGGCGTCCCTTTGCCGATGCCCGCGATCAACTGGCCTTCAAACAGGTAAACGGAGCCATATTCGCCACTTCGCTCGATATCACGCACCCTATCGGCTATGGGTACACGCGCGAGTATTTCCCGGTCATTCGCAGCGGCGCGAAGTTTCTCGAGCCCTCTGCAAATGCGTATTCGACGCCAGTCCAATACTTAAATGATCCCTTGCT
>JADFHU010000161.1 GCA_022567055.1 Planctomycetota bacterium | reverse complement strand
GGGGCCTCGCTGACAGGGTTGGTTTTTTCCGGGAGGGATGGCTCCTCTTGCTCGGCACGGTGCTTTTCCAGCAGGGCGGAACCGTCAATCACTTCCAAGAGACTGATCAAGAAACTGAGCGTGCTCTCGGCGCCTTGATTGACATTCACACCGCCGGGGAGCAGACCGTCATAGCTACCCTGCGTACGGGCGTCGTAGAGAGGGATCTGCATGTCATTCGAGCCTAGGAACCAGTCAAATGCCTTTCGTTGCAGCGTTAGGTATTCTTGGCTGTCGGTGGCATGGTAGGCTGCTCCCAGCATCATGACCGTGCTGGCGGCCTCAATGGGTTGCTGATCGAAATAGGCCCGCTCCTGCGCCCGCTCAAACCAGCCGTTGCAGCCAATGAAGCTGAAGTGCTCACCCTTCAGCGTCTGGGCGAGTAAGAACTCGCAGGTCGTTCGGGCCGTGTCCACATAGCGGTCCTTTGTCAGCGTGGTGCCCGCCAGGAAGAGTGCGTGGGGCATGGCGCCATTGTCGTAGGTCAGGCTGTCCTCAAACCACTGCCAGTCGGGATAGCTGTTCTCCTGGTATTGAGCGACGAGTCCATCCGCCGCCAACTCGAGTTGTCGCTTGATGTCACTCGCTCCGGGGAACTGCCGCAGGTAGTCGCACATGCCGATGATGGCGTAGGCCATGCCGCGTGGGAATTGTCGTTGGACGTGCTCGATGCAGCCATCAAAGCACTCCTTGGCAATGGAGACGTAGGCAGGGGCAGGAGGGGTCGCCATGACGGCGCCCAAGGCCCACAGGACTCGACCCAACGCGTCACTGACCGGTTCCGGTTCCACCCAGGTCCGGTTAAAGTTCATGAAGTTGTGGATGCGTCCCCTCTTGTCCTTGGCATCCAGGATGAAGGACAGATAGGTGTCCAACATCTTCAACGCCTTGCGATCCGCGTACTGGGCCTGGTATTTCGTCATCAGGATCACCGCACGGGCGTTGTCGTCCGTGCAGTACCCGTGCTCTCGGTTGGGAAGCGTAAAGCGGGCGTGCTGATAGAGCCCGGTATCGTCGGTGAGTCGACGCAGGTGATCCAGCGAAGGCGCCGGCAATTCGATGGGCGTCATGCTCCGGTTCTTAGAGAGAGGGCCTCTCCGCTCGGCAATGGAATCGAAGAGTTTCCAATAGACCTTGCCGATTTCCGGCCACGTCCTGGACCGTCCGTAGTCATAGGCACGGTGACGCAGGGCATAGAAGGTCGAATCATCCTGCAGGAGTCTGATGATGCTCTCCGCCATTTTCTCGGAATTCCCGAAGGGAACGAGCAAACCCCGTTCGTCCGCCAGCAACTCGGAAGCGGCCCAGTAAGGCGTCGACACCACCGCCTTGCCTGTCCCCACGGCAAAGGAGAGGGTGCCACTGGTGAGTTGTTCTTTGCTCAAATAAGGCGTGACATAGATATCGGCCGCACAGAGGAAATTGGCCAGCTCATCGTCGCCGACGAAGCGATTGTAGAACACGACGTGTTTCTTGAGCCCCAGGTCTTTGACGAGGTGCTGCAGTTGGAACCGATAGGCTTCGCCGTCGTGCTTCAGGACGGTGGGATGGGTCATTCCCAGGATGATGTACATGACGGACGGGTCTTCCTGGATGATGGCCGGCATCGCCTGAAGCATGGTTTCAATCCCTTTGTTCTTGCTGAGCAAGCCAAAGGTGAGGATCGTACGGCGGCCTTCGAGACCAAACTCATGCTTATAGTAACTACTGTCCACAAAGGGGAGGTCCGGAATGCCGTGGGGAATCAGTTGAATCTTGTTAGCGGGGACGCCGTACACCTGCTCGAGCATCTCCACGCCTTTTTCATTCATGGTGACGATTCGGCTTGAATAGCGGCAGACGTCCAACATCGACTTCTCGTAGGCCGGCGATGGGTCTTTCAAGACGGTGTGCAAGGTGGTCACAATGGGCGCCTTAAGACGTTCCAGCAGCAGGGTCAAATAGGCGCCCGCTTCCCCTCCGAACAACCCAAACTCGTGCTGAAGCGACACGATGTCCACATGGCTGAAATTGATGTAGTCGGCCGCGCAGCCATAGTCACTGCGGACGTTTTGACGGATCTCGAATTTAACGGGGTCGGCATAATCCAGATCGCTGTTCGAGCGTATCGCAACCACGAGCGGCTCAAAGAGATCGGTCGCCGCCATTGCGGTGCTTTCAATCAGGTCCGAGGTAAAGGTGGCGATGCCACATTTACTAGGGAGATACGAGGCAACAAAGGCGATTTTCTTCTTTTGGCTCGCGGCCATCCATGCCACTCTGTTTTGAGGAGAAGAACGTGTCATTACTCGGGTAGAGTGTAGGAGGTGTCCCGGAGCATGTCAACCATTTTAGCGCAGAGTCGAGAGTTCAAAAGGCCTAATAACAGGTATTTTTTCAGCGGAATCAAAGAGATTGCCCTAGGCAAAGGCTAGGCTGGGCGGTACCATCCACGGTCGGGCTCTGTCGGTAAACTCGGTCTGGCTTCGAGCGGCCCTTTTCTTTTAGTTGTTCCAATTGCTGCTAACGCAGCCACTGCCGGCTAAAGGCAGCCGCAGTTGTCCCGCCTGGCTGCATCCGGCTGCATCGACGATAGAACAAACATCGCCTGCTTCGCCGTCTTTGCCAGGCGAAAAAATGGCTCGCTCTCGGGCCGACAACGGAGTTTTCAGACAGAGCCTAGTTCAACCGGCAATACTGGAGAATGCAATGAAAGTATCGACCAGGACACGGTATGGCATTAGAGCGGCGATTGAATTGGCTCTGCACTACAATCGTGGCCCATTGCAGCTGAGAATCATTGCGGAGAGACAACAGATTTCCGTGAAATACCTAGAGCAGTTGGTCGCAGTGCTGAGATCAGGAGGCATCGTACGGAGTCTCCGTGGGGCTAAGGGCGGGTATCTGCTGGCAAAGGCTCCGGACCAAGTTCGCATGAGCGATATATTTCGTTGCTTGGAAGGTACCGTGGTGGCTAGCGATGCCATCGGCCCCGAAACCCATGCCGGTCGCTCGGGTGATCGTGTGGCCCAGCAGTTGTGGGCCCAGGTTGAAACGGCGGTAAACGAGGTCTTAGAGAGGGTCACGCTGCAGGATCTCTTGGAGCGGGCAGGGGACGGCGCCAAGAACTATCAGATCTAGAGGATGGTTAGTCGGACGTCGCTAGTCAGTAGTCGGTTTGCCGCAGTGCCCGCATACCGACTGCAGTCCACAGACTACCGACCATCGACCACTGGCTACTCGGAGGATTCAATGGCAGCAGGGATTATCGATGGTCGGCAGGTGGCCTCCGACATGCGGGCCGAACTTAAGCAGGAGGTGATGGACCTGAGGGACAGGGGCATTGTCCCCGGTTTGGGTGTGATTCTGGTTGGGGACGATCCGGCTTCGAGATCCTATGTGACCGCCAAAGAGCGGGCCTGTGATGAAATTGGCATTTTCTCGGATGACCACCGTTTGTCCGCGGAGTCCACTCAGGAGGCCTTGCTGGCGCTGGTCCAGCAGATGAACGAAGATCCGAAGATCAACGGCATCCTGGTGCAGTTGCCCCTGCCTCCACACATCGACGAAACCGAGGTCCTGCTGGCGGTGAATCCAGACAAAGATGTGGATGGTTTTCATCCGATGAACGTGGGACGCACGGTCGTGGGCCAGGAGGCCTTCTTGCCCTGCACACCCCATGGGGTGGTACAGTTGTTGGTGCGTAGCGATGTCACCCTGCAGGGTGCCGACGTCGTCATCGTGGGTCGTAGCAATATCGTGGGAAAGCCCTTGGCCAATATGCTGATGCAAAAGAATACGACGGGCAACGCCACCGTCACGGTCTGCCACACGCACACGAAGGACATGACGTCCTACACCCGCAGGGCAGATATCCTCATTGTCGCGGTCGGACGGCCCAACACCATCGGAGCAGATATGGTCAAGGGGGGCGCCGTGGTGATCGACGTCGGGGTCAACCGCGTGGAGGATGCCAGCAGAAAATGTGGTTACCGCCTGGTGGGTGACGTGGACTTCCAAGGGGTCAAAGAGAAGGCTTCGCTCATTACGCCGGTACCCGGCGGCGTCGGTCCCATGACGATCACCATGTTACTGTACAATACGGTCGAGTCGGCCAAGCGAAGCCAGTGATCAGTGATCAGTGATCAGTAATCAGCAAACAGTAGTCAGTCGAGAGCTCGCACCGATTACTGATTGCTGATTGCTGGCTTTACTGCCCCGCAGCCGAGCCGATGGTGCTATACAGGTCTTGTTTCACTTTGACGCCGAGTTGCTTTGCCCTCTTGAGGTGCGTCCAGGCGAATCGGTAGTCGCCTCGGTTGTAATAGGTCACGGCCAGGGCAAAATGGGCGTCACCGAGGGAGGCATCCTGCGCTAGGGCCTTCTTGAAGTGATCGATGGCGGTGTCGACTTCGTCTAGTTCGATATAGGCCGCTCCCAAATAGTAGGACAGCCACGGATCGCTATCATCGACGGCGAGTGCCTCGATGTATACATGAACGGCGCTGGCGTGGTCCTTGATCTCCTTATAGGCGGATGCCAGGTTGACCAGGGCGGCATACAGGCTTGGGTCCATTGTCAGGATGCTGCGGTAGGCCTTGATCTCTGCGTGATGTTCACCCAGTTTATGGTAGCATAGCGCCAGTGCAAAGGATCCTTGCTGGTTATCGGGTTCCAGGGCGAGCATCCGATGGTATGATTTCATGGCCTCGCGAATATGGCCCAACTCCTCATAACAGCTCCCCTGGGCATAGAGGGCGGGAATGTGGCTTCGATCCATGGACAGCGTCTTGCGGAAGAGTCGCAGAGCCTGGTCAGAGTTTCCGCAGGCCTGGTAAACGCCGGCCATGTCGAAGTAAAAATCGGCATTATCCGGGAATAGGTCCGTGGCCTGCTCAAGCAGCAGTTTGGCCTTTTGAGGGTGACCGCGCCGACTGAAGACCCGTGCCAGTTGTGAATAGGTATTGGGGTAGGAATGGTCCAATTCAAGGCTCCTGGCCAGATGCGACTCGGCCCGACTGAGTTGGTCCACTTGGGCATAGGAGTATCCCAGGTTGTAGTGAACGATGTGATCATTGGGATTGATTTCCAAGGCGCCCTTGAACTGAATGATGGCCTCTTGGATCTCGCCCTGGCGCAGATAGATGGTGCCCATATTGGCTCTCGACTCAGAGAGCATGGGATTGATCTGCACGGCTCGATCCAGGGCAGCAAGCGCCTTGTCCTGTTGTCCGGCATCCATGTAAACCACACCGAGGTTGTTGAGGAGACACCCGAGGGTTTCCAATTCGGTCAAGTTCTTCATGTAGAGGCTATGGTACTCGTCGGCGGGCACATTGCGAGTCGTGAGGTAGTGTTGATCCGAGGCCGGCCTCCCCTTGGCCGTGGTCTCGATATTGAGACGCACGGTCCTGCTATCATAGCGCACAAAGAAGTGACCCGGAACAACCACACCACACACCGGCAAGCCCACGCGTTCGGCGAGTGCCAGGTAGAGAATCGAGAGGCTCAGGCAGTAGCCCTTGCGCTTGTCCAAGACCGAATGCAGAAAGAGGTCGTCCGGATCGTCGGCGTTGGGCACGGCTGAAAAGCCCAGTTCTTCGAACAGGTAGTGGTTGATGATGGGAATGGCCTTGAAGTTGGGACGCAGGTTTTTCTCTTTAAGCCGTTTGAGGATCTCCTGCGCCATTTCATCCAACTGGGCGCGATACTGCAGCCCATTCACCACCCCACTCCACTCCTCGGAGACGATCAGCGCTGCTGTTCCAATGTCGATCTGATCGTCTCGATAGTGGAGGATGTCCTCGAGGGAGCGAGCATGCAGGCCCCGTTTGTTGGCATTGGCCAACGGGGCGCTCTGTGCCGGGACAGCAGCGAAGACGCAGAGCATCGCTGCGAGGCAGCAGGCTATGCCACGATGTGGTTGATCTCTCTTCATCACGGACTCGACCGAACGCGGGTGTTTCTTTGACCTTACGTCCATCATCGTCTTGGGGTTTGGTTCAATCCACGAGATTCTCGCCGCCCAGACGGGAGCGGTCCCAGCGCTGACGACAACACAGTCTATCCTACCGGCCTTTGGAGGGCAATGCCGAGCCGCGTCGGTTCTGCCAGTGAACCCGTAAGATCTTTATCCCAATATGGTTATGTAATACTCGGCCCGTCGAAGCGAGCGGAGCGATGCCCGGGCGGGTGCGGTATGGCCTCGGTGAATCCCGCCGGCGGCATCCGTCGACGGGTCGGCGATTTCAGAACGACCGGCAGGCAAACATGAGACCTATGGGACCCCTGGGCTCCGGCTGTCTAAGGAGGGTGTTTTGAAGGTGGCTCTGGTTTCGCCCGGCTGCAAAGCCCCATGGCTTTGTCGGCCTGCATCGACGATAGAACTAACATCGCCTGCTTCGGCCTCCGCGCCTTGGGGCTTTTCGCTCGGGCTCGGACCGACGATCCACTTGCAAAACACCCTCTCAGACGTGGGGTCCTACCTGGTCAGACCGAGGCGTTGCAACAGTTCCGGTTCCGTCAGGCCGGAGATCTCGAGTCGTTTCACCGGATTCGTCTGTCCGGACACGATGGCGATGGCCTTCGATTTAACCTTGAGTTGCTTGGCCAGGAAATCGATCAGGCATTGATTGGCCTTGCCCTTTTCAGGCGGGGCAGCGACCTTGACCTTGAGCGCTTCATCCAACAGCCCCGCGAGCGCGGTCCGACGACTGCCCGGGACGACCTTGACCGAGAAGGCAAGGCCTTGGGCCGTGTGATGGATGGTCAGCGGGCTCAGGGGTTCAACTGGCACAGCAATTAATCCATCTCTTCCCGCAGATTGGAGCCGATGGCCAGTTGTACATACTTTTCGATCTGATCCGCCAATTCCCCGATCACCGGTAGCTGAAAGTCCTCGTAGTGGCCGGAGAAAAACTCACCATCCAAGGCCTTTTTGGAGATCTTCACCCGGATGATGGGCGCATCGACTGCGGTCCGAGTGAAGTCGTTGTCGTGATGCTCGGTCAACTCCACACGCCAGTCTTCACTGATAAAAACCATGCAGCGGCCGGTGAACACCGCTGTGGGAAAGTAATCTCGAAGTGCCCTGAGTAGTTCCATCCTATCGTTTCACTCGAGCGAGCCAATGAGTTCGTTCACATCCGTGATGTGCTGACGGTCGCAGAAAGCGCGGATCCCCTCGATGACTGCCGCCGCGCAGGCCGGATCGACAAAACTGGCCGTCCCCACGGCCACCGCGGAGGCGCCTGCCATCATGAATTCAATGGCGTCCGAGGCCGTGCGTATGCCCCCCATGCCCAAGATCGGGACGTCGGTCCCCTTGGTCACACCGCTGTAGACGCGGTTCACCAGATAGACGGCAATCGGTTTGATGGCCGGACCCGACAGGCCGCCGGTGCGATCGCCCAGGATCGGCCGTCGCGTCTCGATATCGATGACCATGGCGGTGAAGGTGTTGACCAGGCTCAGGGCATCGGCGCCCCCCTCGACCGCGGCCTGTGCCGTGACACGGATGTCCGTCACCGTGGGCGTCAGCTTGACGATAAGCACCTTGCCGCGGGTCACCTCCTTGACGGCCGAGGTGATTTCCTCGACTTGCACGGGATCGGTGCCGAAGCTGATCCCTCCCTTTTTGACATTGGGGCAGCTAATGTTCAGCTCAAAACCGGCGATGGCTCGCTCCGTGGCCAAGCGCTCCGTCACGGCTACGTAGTCCTCAATGGTCGTCCCCGCGATGTTCACAAAAACAGCCACCCCCGCCTCGGCCATCGCCTCCAGGGTCGGGATCTTTTCCGCGACAAAGCGATCCAATCCCACATTGGCCAAGCCGATGGTATTGAGCATGCCCGCATCGGTCTCCACCACCCGCGGGGTCGGATTGCCCCTTCTCGGCCGGACGCTGATGCTCTTGGTGACAAACCCGCCCAGGGCATTCACATCCATGAAATCACCCAGCTCATCGCTGTAGCCCGAGGTCCCAGAGGCCGTCATCACGGGGTTCTTCAACCGCAGACCGGCGAAATCGACCTGTACACTTGTCTCTGTCATCATCGTGCCCCTGAGATACCAGAAATCTCTGCGAAACACAACTTGGGGATTCTGGAATTGTGAGTCCGGATTTTGGATTTGGGAACCCTCCAAGCCGACGGTCCTGTGGAGTGGGGAGGCTATAGCCCTCAATCCGCACTCCAAACCCCGAACTCGTTGTTGCCCTGGAGAAAGCGCAGGCAATCACCGCGTGATCGACGTGGGGTGCTCTCCGTGTTATGATCGCGGCTCTGCGAGCCCGGAACGGTTTCAGGCTCATCCCGAATGGGCAATGCCGGTTGAGGATTGATCATGAACTCCACCAGAACTGCTAGTCCAAATCAAATGAGTCGTCGCGCGTTTACCACCGGACTGGCTACGGGGTTGGCCTCCAGCTTGCTGGTCACGTCTCCCGGCTTGGCCGACGAGTCTCGTCCGGTGGGTGTGAAGCGATTTCTCTATGTCACGAATGATCCTGAGCGGCGGGTCGATATCTTCGACATAGCCGTGGGACACAGCCTGGTCCGGTCGTTTCCGATGGCGGGAAACAAGGTGGGCGGGGCCTGCGCCGATGCGGCCTCCAGTCGGCTGTTCATCTCGCAACAAACAGAGGATACCGTCACGGCTTACGATCTGCGGACCGCCGATGTACTCTGGCATGTCAACACGATGCAAGAGTACGAACTCAACCACCCGGATCGGATTTCCATCACGGTGGATGGCGGGGCACTCTATGTCCCTATGAAGAGTAGCGACCAGACGCTGATCCTGGATACCGCCAATGGCAAACGCCTCACGCAATTCAAGCGACCGGGCCGACCGCACAATTCGTGGTCTGGTGAGATGGGTCGTTACATGTACGTCGCGGGCCGCAGTGATCATACCCTGTACATGGCCGACCAGCGTACGCACGAGGTGGTTAAGAAACTCGGGCCTTTCAGTTGGCCGGTTCGTCCCTTTTCCGTCGATCGCCAAGAGCGGTATCTATACGCCAATCTCACTTACGTCGTCGGATTTGGAGTGGGAGACATCGAGACGGGAAAAATGGCGGAAGTTCACCGGCTGCCACCCCTTGAGAGAACGCGGCATTGGGACAAGGCCAAGCTTGGCTTGCCGCATGGAGATCATCCCTTCAGTCATGGGATCGCGGTCCGTCCCGAAGCCCAAGAGGTGTGGTATCTGGACGATCAATGGGGCTATCTCAATGTTTTCGACACCTCAAAGTCGCCCATGAAGCCCACGTTCAAGGGACAGGTGGAGCTGTTTGACAAGATCGACGAGCCCTGGCAGGTGCCCCGAGAAAAGGATGTGGGGAATTGTTGGGTCGCCTTCAGCTTGGACGGCAAGTACTGCTACCCTTCGGATGGATCCGTGATAGACGCCGAGGCGGGAAAGAAGACATCCATGCGGATTTCTCCGAGTGAAAAACTCATCGAAGTGGAGTTTCGAAATGGCGTCGCCAAGCGAGTCAGCGGTCAAATGGGCGGTGTTTA
>JADFHU010000160.1 GCA_022567055.1 Planctomycetota bacterium | reverse complement strand
TTTAGCAATGGCGACTTGTCGCCATCTCTGTGACCTCTGTTTTCTCTGTGGTGTAAATTCCGAAATAAAAAAGGCTAACATCTGAATTCAGAGGGACCTCGTACCTCGGCCCCTGATTCAGGGCGTTCTGCAAAGTCACAAAAGACAAATGGATTCAGAAAGGCATGGTCATGAGAATGCAACAAATCAGAAGGTCGCTACTGTGGGTAGTCCTCGGTGTTGTGGTCGGTATTGTAGTCTATAGAGTCGCATTTCACATTCCGGAACCTGTTTTCGATCAGGAGAGATTGAGACAATCCCAGGAAAGCCTACTCAAGTAACTCAAATGAAACTCCTCGGGGCAAGCCCACGAGGTATCGAAAAGAACCTCTAATCGGAACGCCGCAAGCGGCGGGGAATTAAACCCCAAAACAGATTGAATCTGCCCGAATCGGGCAGAACATGCGGGTGCTTGGGACCTCGCTGCGCTCGGCCCCAGACCCGCGGCGTTCGATCGGCGGAGGCGAAAACACATTGCTGCTCAACACGAAAATGAGAATAGGATTCAGTTAACTATGCAGAAACTGTCGGCAATAGTGAAAAATATGGCGATGACGGCGCTTAAGTCGTCAAACTCGGTTCCGTCAAGCGAAGCTGCTCATGCCGCTCTATTGTTCGTTCAAGTCGCGTGGAATAAATCGCTCGGCAATAACGATGCGTATCGAAACTACCAGGGAGTCCTTGACATACTTGAGGAGTCAAATCCAGCCTTGTGGAATGAGTTCATAACCAGTGACCACGGGGCAATACTTGCCGATTTGGCTCGATACAAAGAAGAACACTACCCTCACGACCTGCGGGTAATCGTTATGTGTGGAATGCGTGAGGATAATGTGCATATTGAATGGACCGACGAGTGATTCATAAAACTCACGGATACTGACGATATCGTAGCCACATGGACGCCTAGGTCGTAAACTGGCAGCAAGTGAAACTATATCGAACAAATCGCTTCACTCGGACCCCTAAAAGCTGCCGCTTTCAGGGTCCGGTGAGCTCAGCGTTAGATGGCATTGAGCAAAAGGATCCGTGACATGCAGCGAATCGTGATGATGGCGATTCTCCTAATCTCCGGCGCTGTTTCCGCGCAAGATGGGCCGAAGATCCTGCCGGGCAAATCGCCGCCGCGCGAGATCCAGGTGAAGGTCCAGCCTCTCTTGAATGACCTTCGGAAATCGCTTTTGGTCAGGGACGAGAAGTCCGCGAAAAAGGCGTGCGACCGAATTGTAGATGCCATGGGGCCTTGGGCGGGGAATCCCGAAGCGGCGCCGCACTACTACGATCCGATCGAAAAGGAACAACCCAACAGTAAAGCCGTGTGGAAACTCTGGCAGGAACTCGATCGTCGGACCCGCCGCGAGGCGCTCTGGGTAACGGTTCCGGACGGCGACCCTAATCGGATGAGGATCGGGCTTCGCGGGGCGGGACGCCCCGTAATTGCATTTGCGATTCTTTCCAGCCTGAAGGCCGATACGAAAAAAGAATACGTGGGGCTCGTCCGTGCTGGCGCGGACTATTTGCTGAAGGTCCAACGCAAGGACGGTCTATTCCCGTTCCCCGACCTGCGAAGGCGTCATCCTCTCTTCGGGCCGATGGTCGAGAAACTCCTGAGACGAAAGCCGGAAGCGCTCATCGACGGTTGGATCGTGGACGACCTCAACGGAGACCAGCAGTACGACAACGGCATCTGCGGCGTCGCACTGGTGGAGGCATACGAAGTGACAAAGGAAAAGGCGTACTTGGAGAGTGCGCAACGGGCGTGCAACTGGGCCATGGAGCGGCCCCTCTCTACAAACTGGAACTACAACGCGTTCAGCGTCTGGCTCCTTGCCCGATACGCGCGGGCGGGTGGCCGAAAAGAATATCTCGACGCGGCAGTTGAGATGCTCAAGGTCGGAGTTCTGCCTGGCCAGATGAAGAACGGTCGCTGGTTCGATCCCCACAACGCGCGTCTCGTCTATCACGGCATCATCGTGCGAGGAATGCTGGAGGTGTACCGCGCGCTCGACGAGGATCACGAATTCCGAGAATCGCTCCGAGGCAGCCTGACGCGCGCACTCGATCATGCCGCCACCCAGATCCAGAAGAATGGCGCGTCCTCCAACTCAACAACCACCGAGATATTCAGCCGCGCGCTCACGATCTTCGGTCCCAACAAACAGTGGGAGACCGCCCTCAACATCAACGTCAACGCCGGACTGAAAGTGTTGCAGGACCGACGGGCTCCGAATGTCGGTATCTACCTCGCAGACTATCTACACTATATGAAAGCGAGCGGCAAAGGCCCATCAGCGGATCTGAGTGGATCGCCATCTAACAAATCGGTGCACCGCAGCCGAATTGGGCCGCGCGTTCGCTTCGCTCATCAACACTTAATTTCCAACCTTTTTAGGGTCAGACCTTTCCTTATTCCTTAAGGCGTTGGGGGTCGGTGCTCGTATTTAAGTGTTAGTCCAAGTGACATCATTATTTCACTGAAAGCCTAGGATCGTCCCCAATTGGACCAAAATAGGATGATTCAAAATCAAGAATGAGTAAGTCAATCAAAACAGATACCTATGCCACCCTGGTGAAGGATATTGCCGAGCTTTACAGTCGCGCACGTAAGGCGCTGGTTGAGTCTTATTGGCAGATCGGCAAACGGATCGTCGAACAGGAACAGCAAGGCCAAACCAACGCAGTTTACGGCAAGCAGCTCATAGCACGCCTTTCGGAAGATTTATCGCATAAACCGGGCGGTGGTTTCTCTGTGAGAAACCTATATAGAATGCGAGACTTTTACCTGGCTCACAAGATTTTGCCGCCGGCGGCAAAATTGAGTTGGAGCCAGCATGTCGAGCTACTACCGGTAATAAATAAGACTGACAAGCGACGCCTGGAGCAACGTATTATCAGTGACAAATAAGCTAAAGGGGACTTTGGATTTAGGTATCGACCGCAATATCAAAGGCCTGACCCTTTGCGCTTTGCGAACTCTTTGCGAACTGTAGTGATCGAAAGAGCCAACGAACACGATCCCCTCCGGGCTGACGGTTGGGCTGCCGTGCGCATAGTCGCCCGTGTCAAAGCTCCAGTCGAGCGTCCCATTCGAGTGCAAGCGGTAGAGCTTCTTGTCATGAGACTCCAAATAGATCGCGCCATCGCCGGCCACCGCCGGACAAGTCGGCACCACGTCGCCTGTGGCAAACTGCCAGAGCAGACGCTCATCAGTTTTCTTAGCGCAGCCGGAGAATAGTGACGCGGCCAGCATGCAAAAGGTTACTCGTCTCATCCTTCTGTCACCATTCTAAGAAGTACCCCGTCGTATTCATTCATGCCGTACACCACCTGCTTGCCGACACAGCCTAGCCATTCAATGCCAGAATAGCCCTTTGAATACCCTGTTTCCAGCGCAGCAATGTCTGCAGGCTAAGCAACTCTTGGGTCATGTTGACATTCGACTTCTCCAGAAAACCCGATTGTATTTTTCCAATGCCACGCGTCCCCGGTGTACCCGTAATGGGCCCGCCCTCCACACCCGGCCCCGCGAATAGTGTATCGGAAAGCGTTTCCAAGTGTTCTGGAAACCTGAACACCGCGAGTTGGATGTTGCTGCCCGACTGAATGCCGTCAGCTCGGATGTGGAACACACTCCCATCCGGGACGGCTAGGGGGACGGCTAGGGGTCGACCCTTAAGAACTAAGTTCGTTGGTGTACCGTGGGCCCAACTCTTAAGATCTAAGTTCTTGGCTTACGCTAGCCCAGCATGAGTTGAGGGCACATAGAGACCTTGATTCTTAGTTCTTAAGGGTCGCCCCTAAGGCGTCCCTTTAGAGGGTCCATGTGGCAGTAAAACAATGCTTCTAGCTGGCTTGGGCGAACGTAGCAACAGAGATGTTTTTCTTCTGCGCCATGTTGTTTCGGTGTAGTTTTATTCGCTCTAACTCATGGAGTGTCTCAGCAGTGAAGTAGCTTTCTTGGCAGTGTGGGCATGTTACTTCCGGAATGCTCTCTATTACTAGTAAGTTGGCTCCCTTACCGTAACTTCTTGTGATATGGCGGATACGCGCGCCTTTTTTTCCACAAACGTCGCAATTCATGAATGTTCACTCTCTATAGACTGTGATTAATACAAGTTTGCCTGTAGATGCAAGCTTACCCACAACAACAGCGGGGTCATCATTGGCAAGTGTTTTGCCCTTGACGAGATACTTCCATTCACCTGTATTGGTGTCTTTCTGTCTATCTTCGACTGTGCCTTCAAGGATGACACTTTCAACGTCAAAAACTGTTAGCCCGTCATCGTTCATTTCCTCCTCGCCATGAATCGTCATTACATACTTGCGCGTTCGTACGCACTCCCGCATTTGCTTTAGAATACGATCAAACAAAGACTACTCCAGCCAACTGCCCACAGAAAACACATACGAGGCTGTGTCAGAAAACTCGATCTGGCTTCGAGCGGCTTGTTTTCTTAGCCGTTCGACGCTGCTACCGCAGCAAGGGCTGCACGAAGGCAACAGGGTTGTCCGCCTGGCTGCATCCGGCTGCATCGACGATAATACCAACATCGCCTGCTTCGCCGTCTTTGCCAGGCAAAAAAACGCTCGCTCTCGGGCCGACGACGGAGTTTTCCGACAAAGCCTAGTATATAGGTCGTATGGCAGGCGAATCAAGAGAAAAGGTCGTTCCGGTGGAGCCAGATCACCTTCCTGTCACGGAGGAGGGGGTCGACTTCCGCATTATGCCTTGTACCTGGCCGATGGGATGCGGCGTCCCCGGGCCCGGACCTAATAATCCGCTCCTGTTAAGCTCACTTCGACCGACGCCTGCCATTGGCGCAGCCGTTTTGTCATGCGTTCGACGACGCGCGGATTATCTTCTGCCAGATTCTGTTGTTCACCCGAGTCCTGCTGGATATCGAATAGTTCCACATTCCCCTTCTTCGATAGGACAAGCTTGTATCGGTTGTCCAGAATCGACGCGTCGCCGCCAAAGTTGTTCCTCCTCGCCACCGGATGCTTGTAATTGAGAGAATCAATCGCCGCCTCAACCACGATCTCTGAACTTTCCCCCTGATGCTGCTCCGGGGCGGCCCCATTGCGCACCAACACCGGATCCATTTCAAAGAAATTGTCGTGTGACAGCCACTCGTCGAATCCCGCGGCCCCGGGATTGTTGGGCGTCCCGGCTTTCACGGGACCCAAATGCCATTTCCCAAAATGTCCGGTCGCATGACCTGCCGCCTCGATCAGCGAACCCAAGGTGATTTCCTCCGCCCGCATGGCCCAGTTCGGACCAAACAACCCGAAGCGATTGGGATGTCTTCCGGTCATGATACTGCCCCGCGTCGGCCCACAGTTGGGCGCCGCCGAATAGAACCGATCAAACCGCAATCCCGACTGTGCCATCTTGTCCATCGTCGGCGTGTACAGGATCGGATGGCCGTAATATCCAGTCTCTTCCCAGCCCTGGTCGTCCGCCATGCAGAGGATGATGTTCGGTCGGTCTGCCGCATTTACACCGATTGTGAATCCTAGTCCCACAATCATCACCGCCAGCGCCAGACGGCGACACCCTTGGAAACACGAATAACTCATTATTCCGTCCTAGTTCATTTCCGGGTCACATTCCCAATCGTTGTCGTTGTCGTGATCGTAATCGAAACAGTGAATAAGGGCAATCAGGGGTATCGATTACGACAACGACAACCGCTGCGCTGATTACGACCACGAGGAGTGGTACACGGACTGGCACCTATGCGAGAACGATTTTGAACCAGGCCCATTATTTCGTCCTCCTTGTTTCCATGACCTTGGCATGCACATCCAACAGTTTCTGAAAGTCCTTCGACGGCTTTCCTTTGAATGACGAATTATCCGGCGACCATGCCGGCAATGTGGCCAGGGCCGACTGCAAACGTGCCCACGCATTCAGAGTTGCCGTCGTCGCCTGCTTCATGTCGAGGGGAGCCTGCTCGAGATAATCATTTGGCACATCGATCATCCGTCCGTCGAGATAGAGTTTGTGTCTCCCATCAAAGGCGAAACGCACCCGCCGAAACTTGGGCGTCGCCGACCTCGGATCCTTGTCGTAATGGACCACGACTGAATCGCGAGGGTTCCCTTTCTGTCCTTTCAACTGGGGCAGGAAACTTCGTCCGTCCAAGACTCGATCCGTCGGCACTTTCGCATGACCGAGTTCGGCAAGCGTCGGCATGAAGTCGCTGAACTCCACCAGGTCGTGACAAACCGAGCCCGGCTCGATGGTCCCTTTCCAGGTGGCAATCATGGGCACGTGCGTGCCGGCATCGATGGGGAAGGCCTTGCCCCCCATGACCAGCCGATCGCCCATCCACGATTCCACTCCGCGTCCGGTGCCGTTGTCGCAGGTGAAGATCACCAGGGTCTCTTCCGCGATGCCGATTTCCTCCAGTTTCCCGATGATACGTCCCATCAGGTGACCCGAATAGCGCACCATGTCGCCAAAGTACTTTCTGTTGCTGGCGAACTTGTCTCGACTCGTGAAACCCTTTGAGTGTGGCGTCGGGACAAACGGCGCATGCGTCAATGCCATCGGGTAGTACACGAAGAAGGGCTCATCTTGGTTTCGCTCGATGAAGTCGAGAATGAAGTCCGTGTAGATGTCCGGTCCGAAGTCGGCCTCGGTCGTGGGGCGATACTGACCGTTCTCGATAATGGAGGGCTTCCAAAACCGGGATGAGCTCTTTCCCTTCTTGAGCTTGCTGGAGTTCCGATAGTGCTCCAGGTCCTTCGGTTGGAGGTAGTGGGCATAGGCCCACATGCAGCTCTCATCGAAGCCGCAGTCCTGCCACCACATTCCCATTGGCCCTGTCTGAAAACCCCCTCTGGCTTCGAGCGGCTCATTTTTCGTCTGACTGTATCCGGCTGCATCGACGATAGAACCAACATCGCCTACTTCGCCGTCTTTGCCAGACGAAAAAACGCTCGCTCTCGGGCCTGACGACGGAGTTTTCAGACCGGTCCTAATCTTCTTGCCGGCGTTGCCGGACAGTTGCCACTTGCCGGTGACACAGGTCTTGTAGCCCGCCGCCTTCAGCACATTGCCAAAGGTGACTTCCCCTTCTCTCAGCACACCGAAGGCCACGTAATTGCGGGCATTGGACTGTCCCGTCATGATTTTCACTCGGGAGGGCGTGCAGACCGGTTGCGAGTAACACTGGGTGAAACGCATTCCAGCGGAGGCGATCCGATCGAAGGTGGGCGTCTCGTAGGTCGTGCCGCCGTTGCAGGCCAGCGCCTCGTATCCACAGTCGTCTGCCATCATCAGAATCACATTGGGACGCCGGGCGGCTACGGTCGGCAGTTGAGGAAGAATCGAAACCAATATCAGAAAAAGAATGAGACGTTTCATTTTAGCTCACCGATATGTTCTGCTGGGGCCGAGTCTGAAGACGGTCCAGGCTCTCAATGCCACGATTATAACGCTGTACGCCCTGTTGGGGTCAAGAAAACGAGCCATTGACATGGATCTTAACACGTGAGTCTTGATCGTGCGGCTGATGTCTGGCGACTCGTTTCGTTGTTTGGATGGATTCCTTATGTGCAGACGCTCCCGCCAGTCGTTATATAAGGGTTATGAGGCTCTGCCTAAAAACTCGATCTGGCTCCGAGGGGCCATTTTCCCACCTGGCTGCATCCGGCTCCATCGACGATAGAACCAACATCGCCTGCTTCGCCGTCTTTGCCAGGCGAAAAAATTGCTCGCTCTCGGGCCGACGATCGAGCTTCCAGACAAAGCCCGGTTCATGGTTTTGACCTAGAGTGCGGGATACTATGCTAGCAGAGGACCGAGTCCTTATTTGGAAGTCCAAGCGGGGTGACCAGCGGGCGTTTGATCGGATATATCACAAACATCTGGATACCATGCTGTCCGTGGCGGTGAGCCTGCTCGGGGATAGGAGCGAGGCGGAGGACGTGGTGCAGGACGTATTTGTGAAGTTGATTGAAACACTGGATCAGTTTCAATTGCGGGGCAGTTTGAAGGCCTTTCTAGCGACCTGTGTGGCCAATCGGGCGCGGGACCAGCTCAGGAGAAAAATGCGCAAGGACCGAACTGGGCCAGCGTTGCAGGAGAATCATGGTCGGGCCACGGAGCCGTTGGAACGGGCCATGTTCTCAGAGGACGTGTTGCGTGTCCACTCTGCCATGAGTCAACTGCCCTACGAACAGAAAGAAGTCGTCACCTTGAAGATTCACGGTGGCCTGTCTTTTCGGGCCCTGGCGCAACAACTTGAGTTGCCCCTCGGAACGGTGCAGGGACGCTACCGCTATGGCCTTGATCGCTTACGCAGCCTTTTAAACGGTGAGGTGGAAAAGTGAAATCAGATAAACAGATTGAAATGTTGATTGGACGGTTGCAGATCAAGAGTCCCCAAGCCACTCGCGAGAGAATACATACACGGATTCAAAAGACGTGGGATCAGTCTGTGAACGTTCGTAAATCTTTTTCCATACGACAGTTTAGAGCCAAGCTCGCCCTGGCAGCGGCAGTGTTGTCAGTCTTAGTGCTTTCCACTCGTTGGGTGGACCTGTCTACCACACCTGCCTATGGTCTGCAAGAGACAGAACTGGCGATCGAGGACATCCGCCACTTTCACTTCTTGTTGAGAGATGGCCCCGGCGAGGAGATCGAAAGAGAAGCCTGGGTGGAGTATGATCCCAACGGGCAACTCAAGTATGTGAGAGTCGAGTTCTACCGAGTGGATCATGTCATGGCGTGGAGTGACGATGTCACGCAGTACTGGAAGAAAAACGAGAGGGAACTACGCGTCTTTGAAGACCAACAGTACACGGACAAGATCCGATTCTTTGCTCATCGCCGTGATCCCAAGCATGCCCTCGGGTATCTCCGCGCCCTTGAAGTGAAAGGGGACGTTCAGATTGACTTTCAGGACCGAGTTCACCTGGATGAGCCGATTTCCTTTACGGTCCTCTACGAGCCCAACACCTATGTCATTGGTCTGCCCCAGCCGGCCATGAAAGAGATTTTTTCAGTTGACCCCATTTCCAAACGGATCACTCGGGTTGATGTGTATTCCCAAAAAGAGGGAAGTTTTGGCGGCCCGCAGACCTGGGAGTATGTTGACTATAATCAACCCTTGGACGCGGCCTTCTTTGTCCTGGAGAATGAAGTTTCCGCGGACGTGAATGTATTTAATACAGTCGGCTTAGACTTGGGGCTTGCGCAAGGAAATCTTAGCGACGAAGACATCACAGTAAAGGTCGTCAAAGAGTTCTTGGAGGCCTGGATGGCTCAGGACTACGCGCGGGCGATCGAAATCTCTGGTTATGATAGCCCCAGACGGAAACAGCGGCTTGGCGATACTGTACAGAACACGACGTTGACAGACATCGTTGAAATCGGACCCCCTGTTCTTCCGGAGCCACCCCTAAGAGGGCTGGTCATTTCCTGTACCCTGGAATTCACTACCGACGGTACGAAACAGACGGACACACAGACATTTCACGTACGTAAGTTTGAAT
>JADFHU010000159.1 GCA_022567055.1 Planctomycetota bacterium | reverse complement strand
ACGAGCGTTTTTGTGTCTGGCAAGGAAGGCGAAGCAGGCTATCTGAAGATAGTCGATGCAGCCTGACGCCGTCCAGACACAAAACAAGCCGTTTGAATGCAGAGTCATTTTGCGTAGGTGCTCTAAAGGACTGAGGGACCGATGACTGATCACTGTTTACTGATCACGGATCACTGATCACTTGAACGGTAGGAATCCTGGCCAGTTGGCGTTCCTGCCGCATTTCGGACGGATTTGGAATCTACATACGATCGCTCTGGTCCCCCCCAAGCGTGAAAAAACCGGTTTCCGTCATTTATCAGTTTGCGAATGGCGACGCATCTGCTAACATACTGCCTGATTATAAGGTCCACTTTTTTCTAACGGGGAGCAGGCTCAAGTCAGTGTTCCCCGTTTCCCGCGAAAGAAACTATGTCCAATACCATCAGTGGCGTCCTAAAACGCATGAGCAATCAGTGTTTCGTTGTCCGTTTTCCCGACAGGTCTTATCGTCCCGGTCCTCAAGACGTTCAGGTTTCGGCGGCGCTCTCCCGACAGCACAGTCTGGTGGAAGGCGCCAGCGTGACAGGCACCGCGGAGCGTAAAAAGGGCAAGAACCGTCTGATCACCATCGACTCGATCAGCGGTCTCTCCAGTGAGGCATTCAAGAAGAGAAAGCACTATGCGCAGCTAACGGCCATTGACCCGGACGAGCGCTTCGATCTGGGGGCAACGGATGAAATCAGCATGCGGATCGTCGACCTCATCGCCCCCATGGGCAAAGGCACCCGAGCCCTGATTGTGTCGCCGCCCAAGGCGGGCAAGACGATCATGTTGGAGCAAATCGTCAAGGCCGTCATTTCCGTCTCGCCTGAATCCCGTGCCATTGTGTTGCTGTTGGACGAGCGGCCCGAGGAAGTCACCAGCTTTCAGCGATCGGTCGAGGGCGCCGAGATCCTGTCCAGTACCAGCGATCACACGGCCGACGAGCATGCTGACTTGGCCATAATGGTGCTGAATCATGTCCAGGTCGGGTTGGAATGCGGTCAAGACATCGTGCTGGTCATTGATAGTCTCACCCGCCTGGGAAGGGCCTTTAACAACTGCACGCGCGGGCGGTCCCGCCAGAACCGAGGCCATACCATGTCTGGCGGGCTCGAGTCGGGCGTGCTGGAGATTCCTCGTCGACTCTTTGGCCTGGCCCGAAACATCGAAGGGGGCGGTTCGGTGACGATCGTCGCAACCTGTCTGGTGGACACCGGATCCCGCATGGATCAACTGATCTTTGAGGAGTTCAAAGGGACCGGCAACAGTGAGATCATCCTGGATCGCAATCTGGCGGAGGCCCGTATTTTTCCTGCCATCGACATCCCCGCCAGTGGCACGCGCAAGGAAACCAAACTCTATTCGCCTCAACAGAGTCACGGCCTGACCACGCTGCGGAAAGTCCTCTCCAGCTACAAGCCCAGAGACGCCACCCTGGCCCTGTTTAAACTCATGGAGAAATACTCGACCAACGACGAGTTCCTAGACAGCATGGCCGCGGGGGGCGTCGCCCGGTGAACGCCACGCCGGCAACAGGCTCGGAGAACCACACCGGCCTGTATATCCACGTCCCCTTCTGCCGCGCCCGCTGCCGATTCTGTGGTTTTTATTTCGAAACAGACGCCGACGGTCTCATGGAGCGTCTCATTGAGGCGGAGCTGCGCGAACTGAGCCGCGTTCCCCCAAATGAAGTGACCACGGCCTATATTGGGGGGGGCAGTCCAACCACGCTGCCGCTGTCTCTGCTCGCCCGCCTCATCAAGGCCGTCTACGCCGGACAACCCCGGGTCCGGGAATTGACCGTCGAGTGTAATCCCGAACAGGTGACCCGAGACTCGCTGCGCACCTTGCGCCAACTGGGCGTGACCCGGCTTTCGATTGGCGCCCAGTCCTTCAACGATGAGGAACTGGCATGGATGGGTCGCACCCATCGCAGCAGTGACATCACTGCGGCGGTCGAGGCGGCAGGCCAGGGGGGATACGACAACATCGCCCTGGACCTCATCTTTGCACTGCCGGGATCCACAGAACAGACATGGCAGCACACCCTCGATTGCGCGCGTCGGCTGGAGCCCGCCCATGTGTCGATCTACGGCCTTACTATCGAACCCAATACGCCACTCGCGGCTCAGATCAAGTCCGGCAAGATCAAGGTCCTGGATGAAGCGCAAGATCGGGCTCAGTACCAACAGGGCATTTCCGCCCTGGAAGAGGTCGGCATCAAGCAGTATGAGATCTCCAACTTCGCACGGGAGGGCTACGAATCGCGCCACAACCTGGGCTACTGGCATAACCAGCCCTACATCGGCATCGGACCTTCGGCCAGTTCTTACTGGCGGAATCGCCGCACGAGCAACGTAGCGTCCCTGACGCAGTACGTCAGGGCCATCGAAACAGACCAGAGCGCCGTCGGTGAAAGTGTGAGCACCGATGCAGCATCCCAAGCCTGTGAAACGGCCGTTCTAAATCTCAGAACGCGCGAGGGCATTCACCTTAAGACGTTTAACAAAACCACGGGATACGATATTATGCGGAGTTTTGCGGAACCTATAGAACGCTATAGGGCACTCGGGCTGCTGACGTTGGAAGGGGATCGGCTCTATTTGACCCGAGAGGCCCTGCCCATTGCAGACTCGGTGCTGTGTGATTTTGCCGCCCTCTAGAAACGATGGGGAGCGGTGACCTAGGAACTTCTATGCAGACTAGTCTTATACGCAACTTTTCGATCATCGCCCACATTGACCATGGCAAGAGTACCTTGGCCGACCGCATGCTGGAGATTACCGGCACGGTCAGCCAGCGTGAAGCCCAGGATCAACTGCTGGACACCATGGAACTGGAGCGTGAACGAGGCATCACCATCAAGGCCTCGGCCGTCACCATGCGGCACGAGTATGAGGGACAGGCCTACATGCTCAATCTCATCGACACACCCGGCCACGTGGATTTTCACTACGAGGTGTCACGTGCCTTGGCGGCCTGCGAAGGGGCGCTCCTGGTCGTCGATGCCACCCAGGGGGTCGAGGCCCAGACGGTCGCCAACGCCTATCTGGCCGTGGAAACGGGGGCGGAGATCTTGGGGGTCATCAACAAAGTCGACCTACCCGCCTCCCAGCCCGATGTCGTGGGCGAAGAAATTGAGCATGTCCTGGGCATCCGTTACAACGAATGTTTCCAGATCAGCGCCAAGACGGGGACCGGGGTCAAGGAACTCCTGGACGCCGTTTGCGAACTGCTGCCCGCGCCCCAGGACAACTCCCAGGGCAAGACACAGGCCTTGATCTTTGACAGCCACAGCGACGAATACCAGGGCGTCATCTGTTATGTCCGAGTGATGTCCGGCTCCTTGAAGGTCAAACAGAGAATCACCCTCATGGGCGCCCAGAAAGACTACCTCATCACCGAACTGGGCAAGTTCTCACCCGCCATGGCGCCCCTGGACCAACTGGGCACCGGGGAGGTGGGCTATCTGATCGCGAATATTCGCAAGCTGGCGGATGTCACGATCGGTGATACCATCACCGACGCAGCGGACCCCGCCGACGCGCCGCTAAAGGGATATGAGCCGCCCATGCAGATGGTGTTCTCCGATTTTTATCCGGGCAATAACACGGAGTACCCCAAACTCAGGGCAGCCTTCGACAAACTGGCGCTGAATGATGCCAGTTTTTCCTTCGTCCCTCAGAACTCCCCTGCCCTGGGTTTCGGATTCCGCTGCGGCTTCCTCGGCCTACTGCACATGGAGATCATTCAGGAGCGACTCGAGCGCGAGAATGCGATTGATGTGGTCCAGACCGCCCCCAGTGTCAGCTACGAAGTGTCCCTCTTGGGTGGGTCCGTCCAACGGATCGACTCACCGAGCCAGCTACCCGACCCCTCACACATAGAAGAACTGCGCGAACCCTATGTGCGTCTCGAAATCATCACGGGGACCGACACCATCGGTGGCATCATGAAACTGGCGGAGGGACGGCGTTGCAAGCTCATCAAGACCGACTACCTGAGCAGCAGCCGGGTCATGATGGAATACAAGGCCCCCCTGGCGGAAATCGTCTACGACTTTTATGACCAACTCAAGGGCATCAGCCACGGCTATGCCACCATGGACTACGAGTTCACGGGTTTTGAAAAGAGTGATCTCGTCAAGATCGACATCCTCGTCAATGGTATCCCCGTCGACGCCCTCTCCCACATCGTTCACCGCGACAGTGCCGAGCCCCGAGGACGAAGGCTCATCATCAAACTGAGACGAGCCATCCCCAGACACCAATTCGAGATCCCCCTTCAGGTCGCCATCGGCGGCAAGATCATCGCCCGCGAAACCATCAAGGCCTTCCGCAAGGATGTCACCTCTAAGCTTTACGGAGGCGACATCACCCGCAAAATGAAGGTCCTCAAGAAGCAGAAGGAGGGTAAGAAACGGATGAAGAGCGTCGGCGCCGTGCAGATCCCGCAAAAGGCCTTCATGAGCATCCTGGACACCAGTGAGTGAGCACCCTGTCAGAACGGCTCAGGGACTCACGGCTCTCAACTGAAAGAGCCTATAGACGAACACACTGTCAAAGTCCTCTCGCAACGAGACAAACTCTCGACCCATCTCATCGATCAGCGTCTGAGACACGCCCTCCTCCGCCAGCAGGTGAGGTGCAGCCGTGAGAAGCAGTTCATGCCAGTAGTCTAGAAATGCGGCTCGATCGGACGGTTTAGAAACACCGCGGTCCAGTTTCGCCTCGACGCTGTGCAGCGTCGCGGAGGCGAACCCGACCTTCATGGCCAGATTCTTAAGCTTCATGCCGATGTCGGGGTCCCCTCCCAGCCGACGCTGATAGGCGTTAAAGGTTGCCCAGTAGCTGCGCATGGCCGGGCAGGGGGGATCGGTGCACAACCCTGAATTGAACACCTCGGTGTCATACAACACGGCACCCGGCCTCATCACGCGCCTCAGTTCGGCCATAATACCGTGGGTATCCTGCACGTGCTCCAACATCCAGCATAGAAACGCCCCGTCGAAATGGTCGTCCGGAAAGGGCAGGGAATCACCCTCGCCGACCAGGAAGAGCGCCTGTCCCGCCGCGATCTGCGACGCCATAAAACGCCGGGCGGCCGCTATCTGGCTGGGCTCCCTGTCGATGCCCGTGACCTTGAGACCGGGCCAACGACGCAGCAGAATCTTCATTTGCGCGCCCACGCCGCAGCCCACCTCTATGATGTGCCGGCAGCGAGAGTAGTCCAGATGGCCGAAGACATAGGGTTCTAAAGAGAGCGCCTGTCGGGAGAGCCGATCCCGCTCATCCTCGGTAAAGCCATGAATATAGGTCCTTTCATCCGACATCCCCCAATTGTAGCCGACTCGACGGGGCATCTCTATTGTAGTATCATGTGGGGTTGTCGTTTGTACTCGGATCGTGTGTACGGCGGCCATCTCGGGAGGGGTGAAAAGTGAAAAGTGATCAGTAATCGGTAGTCGGTAATTGGTGATGTCACTACTCAACTGTCAGTTTTCGGTAGTCGGTAGTCGGCTTGTACTGCTTGTACTCGGGGCTGTCTCCTTGATGAACGACGGGGCCGCCGCCCTAGCGCAGCCTGCGCAGTCGTTTATCGAGGACCACTGCTTCGATTGCCACGATGGGGCTACCGAGAAGGGAGGGTTGAACCTAGAGACGCTCTCATCGGAGTTCAGAGAGCGAGCGCTGTTTGCGACCTGGGTGGAGATCCATGACCGCGTCCGGGACGGTGAAATGCCGCCGAAGAAGAAAAGGCGTCCGCCTGCAGATGAGATGGCGCAATTCCTGAAGTCGCTTTCGCGTGGGCTCGTGGATGCGGACCAGGCGCGGAACGCCGAGCATGGCCGGGCGAAGGTGCGTCGCCTGAATCGCTTCGAGTACGAAAACTGTCTGCGGGAGGGCTTGGATGCGCCCTGGTTGCAGGTAGCTGACATGCTGCCCGAGGACGGCACGGCCCACCTCTTCAACAAGGTCGGCGAGCGACTCGACATCTCTCACGTGCAGATGATCAAGTATCTCGAAGTGGCGGAGTATACGCTGCGTATGGCCCTGCAGGCCGCCGCCCATCCCCGTCGGACCGAACGCTTCTACGCCCGCGAAGAGCCCAGGATGACGAACTACCTGCGCTATCGTTTCGGTCAAACGGCGGCGACCCGCGCGGGGATTCCCCTCTTGGGCACGACGCCGCAACCGGACGTGATCCGGGGCAAGCAGGCCATGACGGTGGGGGCGGCCGACCCTAACGTGCGCGCGCAGGAGGCAATGGGTTTCGTTTCCGGCACCTACACGGCCACCACCAAGTACGACTTCACCCGCATGAACATCCCGGTGGACGGGCGCTATCTCATCCGCATGAAGAGCTACACCTTCATGGCGGGACCCAACGGCGCCAGCGGGGGCAAGGACCATGGGCTCACCGGCGGAAAGAGCGCCTGGTGGCGGCCGAGCCGCACGGTGGCCTTCGCCGGCACCCGCAGCGAGCCGATCACGCTCTACGCCCTGGGCGACAGCGGTGACAGCCGCTGGTTGACCACCTTCGATTCGTTACCCCAAGCCCGCATCATCGAACGAGAAGTGGTGCTGAAACAAGGGGAGAAGATCCGGCCGGATGCCGCCCGACTCGTGCGGACCCGCCCCGGTTGGAAGGGCAATCCCAATGCCACCCCCGCCGGCGTACCCGGCTTCGCCATGAACTGGCTGGAAATCGAAGGTCCCCTACAGGACCAATGGCCGCCCGCCTCTTATCGGACGCTCTTTGATGATCTTCCCTTCCAGGTCTCGGACAGCAATCAGCTCCGCGTCCTATCCGACAGCCCGAACGAGGATATGCGGCGTCTCTTGCTCCGATTCATGCAGCGTATGTTCCGTCGACCGGTTTTGGAGGAAGAGCGCGTCGAACCCTTCTTCCGCATCTACCAAAATGCTCGGCAGCTCGGGGAGGACTTCACGGACGCGGCGCTGGCCGCGTTTGCCACCGTCCTCTGCTCCTCAGACTTTCTCTTCCTGGACGCCGCCCCCGGGCCGCTGGATAACCGAGCCCTGGCCTCCCGGCTTTCCTTCTTTCTCTGGAACGGCCCACCAGACCAGGCGTTGCTCGATGAAGCCTCCCTGGACAGCCCGTCGGTGCTGCGCCGACACACGGAACGTCTATTGAACGACCCGCGCTCCGCCCGATTTGTAAACGCCCTGCTCGACTACTGGCTGGACCTGCGCGACATCAATGCCAACGCCCCGGACGCCGAACTCTACCCGGAATACTACCTCGACGACATGCTCACCGAATCATCTGTGTTCGAAACGCGGCGCTTCTTCGGGGAACTGATGGAGAAGGACCTGCCCGCACGAAATCTGGTGCAGTCCGATTTCGCCTTCGTGAACGAACGGCTGGCGCGGCACTACGGCTTCCCCTCGTTCGAGGGCGTTGCCTTGCGTCGCGTCCCCGTTCCCGAGGACTCGCCCCGGGGCGGACTGCTGACCCAGGCCAGCGTGCTGCGGGTCACGGCCAACGGTACGACCACCTCGCCCGTGGTCCGAGGGGCCTGGGTGATGGAGAGGATCATGGGGATGGAGATCCCGCCGCCGCCTTCGGGCGTCGATGCCATCACACCGGATACCCGCGGCGCCACCACGGTTCGTGAACAACTGGATAAGCACCGCGCCGTTCCCTCCTGTGGGGCCTGTCACATCAAGTTCGATCCGGTCGGTTTCGCATTGGAGAGCTTCGACGTCGGCGGCGGATGGCAGGATCGCTATCGCGCCATTGGGGAGATTGGCGAACCGGCCCAGGGCATCGGCAAGAACGGCCATCTCTTCGAATTCCGCTATGCCCAGCCGGTGGACTGCACGGGGAAACTGGCCGACGGCCGCCAATTTGAAAACATCCATGACCTGAAGAAACTCCTGCTTTCCCAAGAGCGGGCCATCGCACGGAATCTGCTGCAGCGCCTGGTGGTCTACGCCACGGGCGCGCCTGTGACCTTCGGCGACCGCGCCGAGGTGGAAGGTATTCTCGATCGATGCGCCGGCGGCGGGTATGGCGTCAGGTCCTTGACACACGCCGTTATTCAGAGTGACATGTTTCGCAACAAGTGATCCCGGACAGCACGGAGACCTCATGATGAAACCGATCCGAATTGCCATGCACAGACGACTCAACCGTCGGACCTTTCTGCGCGGCGCCGGTGTGGCGCTGGCCCTGCCGATGCTGGACGCCATGACGCCGGCCTTGCTGCGACGGGCGAGCGCAACGGAGACTGCCGCACCGCCGCGTTGCCTGCTGGCGATCTGCAACAACCTCGGTCTCTTGCCGGATCGATTCTTTCCGCAAACGGCCGGCCAGGGCTACGCGCTGTCACCCTACCTCGCCGAGATCTCCGATCTCCGCGACGACTTCACGGTGCTGGACGGCGTCTCTCATCCAGGGGTAGACGGATCGCATTCTTCGGACGTCTCCTTCCTCACGGCGGCCCCCCATCCCGGCGGGGTGGGAGCCTCCCCGCGTCAAGTGGACCCAGCGCTCGAACCCTAGCCATCGAAATCCGGCTTTGTTGCCGGTTGCGATACCGAGCAACGCCTGGAGAGAGCCTGGCTCCACCTTGGCCGACGCCGTGCCGGTCGAGACAGGCCGCGGACGGCCTTCGGATCGGCGGACTTTAGCCGACATGCCCCGGCTCGGCCAGCAGCCCGCAAGATCGCGGCGCGCTCGGCTCCGCTGTCGCGAGAGTCGAGGGGCGGCGTATCGACGGCCGGTGCCCGAGGCATCGCTTGTCATTTGTGCTCGTTGCGGTCAGGCGAGGCGGCGTTACAACGAATTTCAGCATGTCGCAGCGGTTCGCTCGATATGGCGTGCGGACGCCGCATCGCCACCTCCGCTTCGAGGATTTGGATGCAGGCGATGATGCTCTTGTTGAGGATCAGGAGGTTGCCATCGGAGGTGACGAACGGGACGAACGGATTTTGTAGATTCATCAGGTCGCTCACCCGCTGATCGCCGGCAAGATACAGTTTGCCGCGCAATCTGCGATCGTCGACCGTCGTCAGCTCGACCTCGACCTTGACCTTCGGATTGACATGATCGTTGAATCGCATCGTGGATTTGCCTTTCTCCCGGCCTCAGCGGCAGGCAACCGGGTTGGCCCCGTCGACGGGGCAGCCGGTACCGACTTTCGCCTCGCGGGCGAGGCGTTCGGAGACCCCCGCCAGCACATCTCGCGCCAGATCGAGGCGCCCCTCGCAGGCGAGCCTGGCGGCAATGCCGAGCGACCGGCTCGCCCGATGACACGTCAACATCATTGCCTCGCTCTCGGCACCCACGCCGTCCGCCTCGACATCGGGCGCTCGCGCGCCCGCCATTACCGGCAAGGCGATCGCTTTCCGCCTCGCGATCTCGTCATTCCGGACCATGGTCCTGCTCCTTCACCTGCTTAAAGCGGATCGGCGGCACCTCACAACCAGCCGTGCGCGAGACCCGGCTCACGCCTGCCTCTCGGGTACGGCCACCACGACCCGGGCGACCTTTTT
>JADFHU010000801.1 GCA_022567055.1 Planctomycetota bacterium | reverse complement strand
TGATAAAAGACCTTGGTGTCGTTGACCTTCACATAGAGTCGACCCTTACCGGTGTTTTCGGCCCCTCTGCTGAATGAAAGCACCAGGGTTTGAATACCGGACCGGGTCCAATCCTGGGTCGGGTCAAACGTACGCGTCGCCTCTGAAACTGAGGCGGCGCTGTTGTCGAAGTGGAGGGGCAACGATTGACTGCCGTCATGAACGACTGTCGATTCCGGCGAAAAATCTCCGATCCCTGGATTCGCGCCAACGAGGCCGCCGTTGTTGGCGGGATCATTGAATCCGTCGATCCAGGTGGCCCAGATCTCGAGGAATTCCGCGTCCGCGTAGCCTTCCATGTCGTCGACGATGATGGCATCCACGGTGGTAAAGCTCCAGAGATCTCCCATCCAGGTGCTCGGGTCCATGGCTTCATTGACCTCATCCACACGCCAGGAATAGGTTTGGCCTAAGCCCAGGTCCAATGCCGAGGTATCAAAGCTGCTTTCGCTGACACTGCCGGCCAGGGACAGATTGTCGGCATCGGTCCCCACATATACATCGTGGCTAGCCGCCTCCCGTCCGTCCCGACCCCAGGATAAGGTCACATCGGGGGCCACATCGGTGGCGCCTGTCTCTGGATTCGGTCGGGTCGCATTCACCGGAATGTAGAAGAACCGCACCTCGCTGAGGCTGGCCTGAGGGGCAAATCCTTGAACACTGTTGATGGTCACGCGCACATGCTGGGCCGTGGCACCCCCAAGATCAATGGTACTGTTGTGCGCATAGCCCTTGGCGCCCGGGGCCCGGGCCAAGGGCCCGACGCCGTCGAGAAGGGTCCAGTTCTCGCCGTCGAGGGAGTGCTCGATGACCACGTCCTTGCCGCCAAATCCCACGAAGGACTCGATGAGCTGATTCGAGTTCCAGATCCAAAGCTCATGTAACTTGTAGGCTCGGTCGAAGGCATACTCAATCGTGGCCGGGACACTGGTGCTGAGCCACATGTCGTCTACGGAGGTGCCGTGGAGATCATCCGCCAGGCCGGAGCCGTCGATGGTTCTTTCCGGCCCGGACTCGCCGAACGTGCTAGAGGCCGTCGCCGTGATGTCGATGATCGGGAGGGCGACAGGCTCTACCATGAAACTCCAGACGGCTCCCTGCCACGGACTGTTGGGATCCAGATCATTGATTTCATCGACCCGCCAGTAATAGGTCGCGCCGAAATCGAGCCTTCCAGCAGGCACATAGGTACTGGGTTCCTGATTCCCACTGACCAGGACTCCGAGCGGGTTCACTGGACTCGCTTGGGCCACGGCAGTCTCATCTGTCCCGAAGTAGAGATCATGTGTCTCGGCATCATCACCCGGGGTCCAGTGCAGCATCACATCCCGCGAGACATCGGTAGCCCCCGATTCGGGAAATGGTTTCGAGGCATTGGGAGACCTGAGCGAGAATTCCGAGGTGATGAAGGCGATGTCGTCGGTATTCGTATAGCCGTTGGGGGTGAAGGTCACATTGACGATGCTCTCGCCAGGCGGTGCGACAAAGCCGAAGAAGGTATCCTGGTCGTTTACGGGAAGGGCGCCGGACATCACCGCGCTCGCCGTCACGGTCCCACCGCCGCTGAATGTCGCCGTCACGGTAGGGTTCAGCGCCGTCCCGTCGCGATCGAGCATGGTGGCCGCGACATAGGTGACTCTCTCACCCGGCGTACCCCCGGTAATGGCCCCAATGTCGAAGACGAATTCACTTGTCCCACTCTTTGCGAAGCGGTTGGAGCCGGAAATCGCCCGGCGTTCATTCTTCACCGAAGAGCCGACATTGATAACGCCGGTGGCATTGGAGATTGTCAGGCTTTTGGTCCCCTGCAACCCGAAATTGCCGATCATATCCTGACCATCCAAACTGCCGTCTTCGAGGTCGATCACGCCGCCTGCGTCGATCAAAAAGGCGGCGGCGACCAATTCTTTGAACACCTCGAATTCCACCAGGTTCTCAGGACCGGCATTGCCCTCATGGCTATCATAGAGACCGCTTTGATCCACCTGGTTATGATGAGGTGCATTGTCGACGTCGTATTCCCCGACGGTGTTGAATACTGCGTGGACGATCCCAACCGGGACCACAACAACGCAAAGAGTGATCAACAGAGACCGTTTGCTAGACATAAAACTTCTCCTTTAAAGTGTGGGAACTAGAATAGGGTCTGTGCCCTTAGGCACAGACCCCTGGTCATTGTCGCTCTGAAACCGCATCACTTAAGGACGGCAATGGCGTCGAGCAAGGTGCCGTCTTCACGCCGTGCAATCTCGAGGGTGTGGGTTCCTGCGGAAAGGGTGAATTCAACCACTACCTGGTTGTCGTCATCGCTGTAAACGTGTTCCCAGTGCCAAGTGTCACCGTCTGGCATTTCATTAAAGCGTACCCAGCCACTGGCATGGTTTACGGTATTGGTGACCA
>JADFHU010000800.1 GCA_022567055.1 Planctomycetota bacterium | reverse complement strand
ATTGTTGTGCACGTCCTAAGTCGGGATTTCCCAGAGTGATCCATCGTCGACCACCGCCGATGGGGCTGGACCAGTGTAGTCGAGGCGATCAGCGCAGTCAAACCGTCGTTTGCCAGGCGAAAAAATGGCTCGCTCTCGGGCCGACGACGGAGTTTTCCGACAAAGCCTAGTATTATGGAACGAGAGTATTATCATTTGGAAATTCCAAGCTGAGTCAGATTCGATCAGACATGTTCGAATTAGTAGTACCGGTAAATCAGTAGACTATCGTTTTTCGTTCGGGCCTTTGAATAGTTAACTCAGAAGGACTCATTATGGCGCGTATCTGTATTTTCTTGGTGCTCGGCTTAGTCGGCTGTACCACACGCTCGACGATCACCGAGCAATCGAACCACGTGACACTGAGCACGCCACAGCTGGAGGCATCCTTCGTGCGCAGGGGCTATGTCTCGGGCGTGAAAGCCGGGTCTTTCCTGGACAAGGCAAGCGGCGCCCGCGATCTGGGCTTCGGCCTGGACATCATCGACTGGATCATGGAGCCGGGGGCCGACGATGCCTACAGAGACATGCTGCCAGGGGACCTGGCCTACCGCTATAATAACCTGGTGCACGGCAAGCGCCCGAAACGTTCCATCGAGGGCCCGCAGATCTGTACCCAGGCCAAGGAACTGGACCCGCAAGTGGTCAATGCCGACCATTTCACGGCGGTGCACATGCAGTACAACTACACCATTGCCGCGCCGGGGAAGCGCACCGGATCCCTGTGGCAGCAGACGCTGGTGTTCCCGAAGGGGAAGCGCTACTTCATTTCCTCGGACCGCATCACCAGCGTCAACGCCAGCGACGCCATGTTCCTTCGTCTCGATATGCCGGGGCATATCAAGAAAGAAAAGATTGACCAGGCCAGTGAGATCTACCTGAGCTATATCGACGGCGGCAAGCGCATCCCCATGAGCGAGTTCGCCACGCCCTTCGCACCCGATGAAAAGTTTAATTTTCGCCGTGACCGTGACGGCGTGCCCGAGCGCTTCATCCGTGCCTACCGTGTGAAGAACCCGAGGACCGGCGAGCCCGGCCCCTGGCTGGCCGGCATGACCCTCGACCCCGGGATCGTGCACGAAGGCTGGTGTAACCGCCGCCCCGGCTTCATCTGTTTCATCGAGGAATTCGGCGGGCGCCCCATTCGCCCCGGCCAGAAACTGAGCGCCGCCTTCATCGTGGGCTGGTTCGATTCAATCGAAGAAATGCACCGAGTCTACGACCAGCACAAAGGTGCCACGGACCTGGAAGTTGCAGGAGAAAGCTGGCAACTGCATTTACCAACACGTCAATGAGTCCAAAAAGAGTTGCTCTAAATCCGTCTCGTCAAATGGACGCGGACACAACTTGGTCACGCGATGCTGCGGCATCGTGCCGGCAACCAGCTCGGGCACGTCATCGGGTCCATAGCCCACGGCGCTCAAACCATTCGGGATGCCGGTTTGCCGCATCAAATCAACGATCGCAGCAGCGAGCAAATCCCCGGCGTCGTCCGGGTTCGCATCGGCCGTAGGCACGCCCATCAACTGAGCGGCATAGAGGTGTCGCTCAGGATTTGACGGTGCCGTAAAACGGAACACGGCGGGCGCGTTCAGCACCACCGCCATGCCGTGAGGAACGATGGGATGATCAGATACATATCCCTCCGGCATATAGTCACGGACCATGCCCGACACCGGATAAGACATGCCGTGCGGCAAGTGCACACCCGCGTTACCAAAACCAATGCCCGCAAAGCAAGCAGCGAGCAGCATCTGACCACGCGTCTCGTCGTCACCAGGATTGGCGATGGCCCGGACAATGTGCTTGGAGACCATCTGGATGGCCCGTGCCGCCCACACATCGCTGATCGGATTTGAGCCCTGGTATGCGGGTCGCAAGTCGGGGCTAGCGGCCGCGGGTCGCTGGGTATAGGGCAATGCCGTGAGCGATTCGACCGCATGGCACAGAATGTCAAATCCGGTGCAGGCTGCGGCCATCTTGGGGAGCGTACGCGTATTGTAGGGGTCCACGATGCCCATCACCGGACGCAAGGCACGATGGGCAATGCCTGTCTTGGCATGCATCTCCAATAGGTCAAAGATGGCCACACCGGTTGTTTCACTGCCTGTGCCGGCCGTTGTGGGGATCGCGATCAATGGCCTTAACTGGCCGGGAACCGGACGACCCTCGCCAATGGGCGGATTGACGTAAGTGAGCAAGTCTGCCGGGTATGTGGCGTAAAGGTTGGCAGCCTTAGCGGTGTCGATGGTCGAGCCTCCCCCTACCGCAACATACCCGTCAAACGCTCCATCGATCGCAAATTGAATAGCATCCTTAAAAGAAACGTCCGTCGGTTCGATTCGCACGCGATCATAGAGCACCGCGTCAATCCGATCCGAGTGCAAGGCCTCCAGAGTCATT
>JADFHU010000799.1 GCA_022567055.1 Planctomycetota bacterium | reverse complement strand
AGACAGAAAAACGCTCGCTCTCGGGCCTGACGACGGAGTTTTCAGATAAAGCCTAGTGAGTGAGGGGCCCAACCGGCCTTTCACTTCGGCCTGGAATCCAAGAAGTTGACCTTGGGCATTGGCAGCTTTGGCTTCCCCAAAGATGTCCTCAATGCCTACCGAAAGGCCGTCGACAACAACACCTCCGGCAAGAAGCTTCAGACGATCCTAAGGAACTACCCGGAGTCGAAAGGATTCCACCTACAAGACCCGGAGCTGAAACGGGTCCCGGCGGGCTACGAGAAGGATCACCCGCGGGCCGACTTACTGCGAAGAAAGGGTCTCGTGCTGTGGCATGAACAGACGCCGGGCGACGTCATTCACAATGCCAAGTCTGCGAGAGTTGTACTGAAACAATACCAGGTCATGAAGCCCATTTACGCCTGGCTAGACAAGCTGTAGGAGTCTCTGGGGCCAATCCGATTGCTGATTACCGATTACTCTGACTTCGAGAATCCGCCAAGATCAAGGCCGCCCGGCGTTGCGGCCCATGTCATCGGGTAGGCCGGGCGGCTTGGTCAGACCCAAGAGTTCCTGGCGCAGATCGCGGAAGGGATAGGCACGGGTGTCCTCTGCGGCCTGATAGCCCGGATTCTTAGTGGGGAAGTAGCGCCGCTCTACATTGCCGTCGAGCCAGGTCACGAGATCGGGATCACGATGGCGGCCGCGGCGGCGGCAACGAACAATACCAACTAGAACTTGATTGAGCTCACGCCATTATGTTATGCTATAGGGCTGTAGACAGTGTTAGGGACTGAAAATGAAAGTATTGTGGCGAAAATGTTGACAGCCCAAGGGTTTGTCAAATGCGTTTGTGTTGAACTATCTAATCTAGGAGGAGCATGATCATGCATGTCAAGAAACTAATTTTTTTGGCCTCATTTGTTTTGTCCTTGAGTCTGGTTGGCAGTGCTTCGGCCGCTGCGCTCTACAGCGATTCCTTTGACCGGCCTGACAGCGACACGCTGGGCACCAACGACAATGCCCTGGGCGGAATCATCTCGGCACCTTGGGCGGAGGTGGAGGACGATGGGACGCAGATCCAAATCTCCGGCAACGCCTTCTCTGCCCAAGCTGGCGGCAACGGCTATATTGATCACAAGTTCACCAGTGCCGAACTGGGGGCTTCCTTCACCATCGAGTTCGATGTCATGCCCGCAGCCCGATCAAACGAGTGGTTTAACCTGCAGTTTGGGCCTGAACCTGCGTCATTCACTACGGGCATTGACGTCAATTCGGGCCGCGTGCCCTTCGGCTTCTTATTTAGAGCCCAGAATAGCTGGCGCATATGGGACAGCGCCGTGCTCCAGGGCGTCAACAACACCAACATCATTGACAATTCGACGGATCCCGCACGGGTCAAGCTCGAGTTCGATAGCCCCGATGGATATAGCGACGGCAATACCGCCACCCTCCGCGTGTGGATAAACGACGTCTCCGTGGAAAGCTTATTACCTGGTATTGGCGACTCCTACGACTTCGAGTGGGATAACCATACGGACGGCCTGTATATCTCATTTGAGAGCAACGGCACCCTGCAGAAACTAGTTGACAACGTGGTCATTTCGAGCCCCTTCGTCAGTCTAACGCAGGCGATTGAGCCCAGTCCGGCCGAGGAAGCGACAGACATACCTCGTGATGTCGTTCTCAACTGGTCGCCGGGAACGTTTGCCAACGCGCACGATGTGTTCTTCGGCACCAGTCTTGAGGATGTCAACAACGCCACTGCCACAGTTGATCCGGCCGGCGTCTATCAGGGCCGCCAAGACGGTAGCAGCTATGCCGGCGAAAGATTGGATTTTGGGCAGACCTACTATTGGCGTGTTGATGAGGTCAATGCTGCCCCCGACTTTACGGTATTCAAGGGCGCTGTGTGGAATTTCACCGCGGAGCCCCTCTCTATTCCCATCACCAGCATCACGGCCACGGCCTCCGCTTCATTCGGCGATTCCGTGCCTGAGAATACGATCAACGGCTCTGGTCTGGTGGACGATCTCCATGGCACTACCGCCCCCGACATGTGGATCAGCACTGGTATCCCGGCGACGATCGAGTATGCCTTCGACCGGGTCTACAAGCTGCATGAGCTGTGGATCTGGAACTCCAACCAGACCATTGAGGCCTTCATTGGATTCGGTGCGAAAGACATAGTCCTCGAACACTCTCTGGATGGCGAGAACTGGACCGTTCTGGAAGGTGTCGGGCCCCTGGCGCCGGGCCCGGGGACAGAGGGCTACGCGCACAACAACACCATAGCGTTCAATGGTGCCACGGCCCAGCATGTTCGAATAACCGTCAACAGTGTGCAGGGTTTCGCCCCGCAGGCCAGTTTGAGTGAAGTGCGATTCTTCTTCATACCCACGCTTGCCACCCGGCCCAGTCCAAACTCTGGTACAACAGGCGT
>JADFHU010000798.1 GCA_022567055.1 Planctomycetota bacterium | reverse complement strand
GGCTCCTTGAAGTGGTCACAGGGCCGGCGAATCAAACGCTGATTCAGGACGCCCCCGACGCTGGAGGTAATCTGATAGGGCTCCAGGCCCATGTCCAAGAGTCGCAACAGGGCCCCGGCGGGTGAGCCGCTGTGCATGGTGGTGGACAGGAGATGACCGGTCAGACTGGCCTCGATGGCGATGCGAGCGGTCTCCGCGTCGCGGATCTCACCGATCATGAGGCACTGCGGGTCCTGTCGCAATAGCGATCTGAGGGCCGTGGGAAAGGTCAGTTCGCCATGGGGTGTGATCTCGACCTGGGTGGCGCCCTCGATACGGATTTCGACGGGGTCCTCCAGTGTCACCACGCTGCGGCCCGGCGTCGTCTTGAGGATGTAGCGCATCAGCGCCGCCAAGGTCGTGCTCTTGCCGCTCCCGGCCGGACCGGTCAGCAGGAGCAGCCCTTGCGACTGAGCGGCGAAGCGCCTTAATTGATGCACAATCGCCTCGCCAAAGCCCAGGGCCTCCAGGTCCTGCCGTCGTTCATCCTGGTAAAACAGACGGACCACGGCGCGCTGACCGTAAATGGTCGGGAAGATGGCCAGACGCTCGTCGGTCACCCGCGCGGGTCCCTTCGTCTGGATCTCGATACGGCCCTCTTGGGGAATATCGGTGCGATAGGTTAACAGGCCTCCCAGGACCTTGAGGCGGGCAATGCAGTTCGCGGCGATCTCTTTGGGCAGGCGCTCCACCACATTCAGCACACCATCCAAGCGGTATTTGACGACCAACTCGCCGGCCGTCGGTTCAAAATGAATATCGCTGGCCCCCACCTCCACGGCCCTGCTCAGCAAGTCATCAATCAGGGAGACGGTGTCCGATGGTTTTAACGACTTCGCTCTTGAATGCTCATCCGCCATATTGAGTCCTCGTGGTGTTTTGCGAATTTGTAGGGTAAGACGGTGTGGAAGAGGGGTTGTTAACTGTGTCTCGCTACTTTCGCGATCCCGCGTTGAGCTGGATGAGCTCAGGACACGCTGAGCACTTCAAGGTGATGACATTTTTCGTTATAGAGTGTCCCATAGGGGGCACTAACTCTCGGCTGTGAGGGCCGCGAAAGACGAAAAAACATGCCTTCGCGCATTTTCGGTTAACAGACACCGATCGATCGCGTCATACTGGCAGACGCAGACGTCAGTGAACGAAAGATGAAAGTACCTATGTTCGGCCACGCGCTTCGTTACGAGCTTCTGGGGGGGGCAGATCTCTGTGCCACCGTGGAGGAAGAGCAGGTCTGGGTGCTTTCGGCCATGCAGAGTTGTGGTCAGGAGTTGATCACCCTGCTGTGGCGAATTCTGGGGAATGAGCAGGACGTGTGCGACGTGTACCAGAGCACCTTCTTACGATTGGCTCACTTCCAGGGAGGTCAAAAGCCTGAACATGTGAAGGCCTACGTCTATCGCACGGCCACCAACACCGCTATCTCGATGCTGCGATCGCGGGCCTCGGAGAATAGACGCATCTCCGATGCGCCCCAGCAAGACCGGGTGGCCGCCTCCCCGGAGCAGGAAATCAGTCAAAAGCAGCTCATTGCGGCGATGCGTTCCTACATCGCCCAGCTCCCCGAGCACTTGAGAAACGTCGTCACGCTGAGGGACCTTGCGGAATTATCTTATGGCCAGATTTCGAAAATACTGGGTATCACCGCGGGGACGGCACGCGTATACCGTTGTAAGGCCATCGCCCTGCTGGGCGCCTGGATGAGTACTGAAAATGGAACGACTAGCGAATAAACGACAAGGGCCGCAGCCGGGGCACCGTGTTGGCCACTGCAAGCTAATCCGAAGAGGACTATTCGGCGGGACTGGGGCGCGCCGATGGCATGTCTTTGCCTGGACACTCATCGACCTGGAAGCTGATTGGGTGCAAGCGCACGTCGCCCGATGTTCCAGATGCCAGCGGCGTTTCTCCGCCCATGGCAGAGTCCAACTGGGCCTCTCTCTTATCAAGTCCGAGGTGCACAGCCTCTATCTGCTACGCAAGGCAAATGCCGCAACCCTAGGGGTGCTAAAGCACAGTCTGAGAGACGCCCCTCAGGCCGCACAACTCAAGTTGGCCCTGCCGCGGCCCAGGCTCCTGGAGCGATTGAGCCTGCTGAGCCAACCCATCCTGCAGACGGCCGCCTGCGCGGCGATCCTGCTGCTCAGCAAGTTCGGCCTCTATTCATCCATCGAAAACGTACAGAAACAGGGACAACGTGCCGTCAGACAGTACTACGACGCCCGTATCGGGGAAGGCATGGCAAAGGACGTGTTCGGAGAGGCCTAGCGCAGCGCCACAGCACACCCGAGTCATCGGACTGGCGTGGGTCATTGCCGAGCGAGTGACAGTTTCGTCCAATCACGCGCCTAATCGCCTACGTTGCTTCGCGTCCCAGTCCTAACGTATCTCTGCAAAACCTCAGAC